>NZ_JBVJMD010000009.1:0-224763 GCF_055584385.1 Streptomyces sp. NPDC104096 | reverse complement strand
CGGGTCCAGGGCCCGCCGGGTCGCGTCACCGAACGGGTCCCTCCCCTGCCAGCCGACGGTCCACAGGCCGAAGGTGAACCTGTCCTCGGGAGTGGGCTGGTAGCTCATACGGCGGCTCCTTGCTAGCTGAACTATTTCGTCATGGCCGTTTACAAATTAGTATGCCAGCACATCCCTGGGAAGGGACACGACGTCCCCGAAGGGTGAGATCCAGGTCTCCAGACCCCCGGATTTCAGGAAAACAGCAGGTCAGACCCCGCAGAGCCGCGGAAAAAAGCAGGGAGAGCCCGATGTCAGCAGCCGAGGGTCCGCTCGTCGTCGGCGTGGACACGTCCACCCAGTCGACCAAGGTGCTCGTCGTCGACGCGGCCACCGGAGAGGTCGTCGCGAGCGGCCAGGCGCCGCACACCGTCTCCTCCGGAGCGGGCCGCGAGAGTGATCCGCGTCAGTGGTGGGACGCGCTGCACCGGGCCCTGCGCCAGTGCGGCGACGCCGCCCGCGAGGCCGCCGCGGTGTCGATCGGCGGGCAGCAGCACGGGCTCGTCACCCTGGACGCCCAGGGCGAGCCCGTACGCCCGGCACTGCTGTGGAACGACGTCCGCTCGGCGCCGCAGGCACGCCGGCTCGTCGAGGAACTCGGCGGACCGAAGGAGTGGGCGGACCGCACGGGAAGCGTGCCCGGCGCGTCGTTCACCGTGACCAAGTGGGCCTGGCTGGCCGAGCACGAGCCGGAGGCGGTCCGCGCCACCAAGGCCGTGCGCCTCCCCCACGACTACCTCACCGAGCGCCTGACCGGTCAGGGCACGACCGACCGCGGTGACGCCTCCGGCACCGGCTGGTGGTCGTCGCGGACCGAGGCGTACGACGAGGAGGTCCTCGCCCACGTCGGGCTCGACGCCGCGCTGCTGCCCCGGGTGGTCCGGCCGGGCGAGGTGGCCGGGACCGTCCGCGACAGCCACGACCTGCCCTTCTCCAAGGGCACCCTGGTCGCCCCCGGCACCGGCGACAACGCCGCCGCGGCGCTGGGGCTGGGACTGCGACCGGGCACCCCGGTGCTGAGTCTGGGCACCTCGGGCACCGTCTACGCGGTGTCGAAGCAGCGCCCGGCCGACCCGACCGGGACGGTGGCGGGCTTCGCCGACGCCCACGGCGACTGGCTGCCGCTGGCCTGCACGCTGAACTGCACGCTCGCCGTCGACCGCCTCGCCGCGCTGCTGGGTCTCGACCGCGAGGCGGTGGAGCCCACCACCGGGGTCACCCTCCTGCCCTACCTGGACGGCGAACGCACCCCGAACCTGCCCCACGCGTCGGGGCTCCTGCACGGTCTGCGGCACGACACGACCGCCGGCCAGCTCCTCCAGGCCGCCTACGACGGCGCCGTCCACTCGCTGCTGGGCGCGCTCGACCTGGTGCTCGACGAGGACGCGGACCGCAGCGCGCCGCTGTTGCTGATCGGCGGCGGCGCCCGGGGCAGGGCGTGGCAGCAGACCGTACGCAGGCTCTCCGGGCGGCCGGTCCAGATCCCCGAGGCCAAGGAACTGGTCGCGCTCGGTGCCGCGGCCCAGGCCGCCGGCCTGCTGACCGGCGAGGACCCGGCGGCGGTCGCCCGGCGCTGGAACACCGCGCAGGGGCCGGTGCTGGAAGCGGTGGAGCGGGACCAGGAGACGCTGGAAAGGATCTCCGGGGTACTCTCCGACGCGGCCACGCTGCTGGAACGAGAGCCGAACGCCCGCTGAAGGACGACGAACGAGGACTGACCGCGAGGATGACCGTACCGCTGCACGAGGGACACCCGACCGGCCCCGGTCGGGCCCTGCCCGACACCCAGCAGGGCATGCGCCGGCGCAATCTCGCCCGGGTGATGCACACCGTGGGCGCCGAGGGCCCGCTCTCCCGTGCCTCGGTCGCCTCGCGCATCGGACTGACCCGGGCGGCGGTGTCGACCCTCGTCGACGAACTCATCCGCTCCGGGCTGCTGGAGGAGCTGGGCCCGGAGCGGCCGGGCCGAGTGGGCCGGCCGGGGTCCGCCCTCGCCGTCAGCGGGCGCGGACCCGCCGGGATCGGCGCGGAGGTGGGGGTCGACCATCTCGCGGTCTGCGCGGTGGACCTGCGCGGGGAAGTGCGGGCGCGGGCGGTGCGGCACGGCACGAACCGCGGCCGCGCGCCCGGGCCGGTGCTCGAGGAACTGACCTCGCTGCTGCGCCTCGTCGTCGCCGACGCGGAAGGTGAGGGCCTGTGGCCGGCCGGACTGGCCATAGCCGTGCCCGGTCTGGTCGCACCCGACGCCCGGACCGTCGTACGCGCTCCGAACCTGGGCTGGCACGACCTCGACCTCGGGGCGCTGCTGCCCGCCGAGCTGCCGCTGACCGTGGACAACGAGGCCAACTTCGGCGGTCTGGCCGAGTTGTGGCTCGGCGAGGGCACCCCGCGCGACTTCCTTCATGTGTCGGCCGAGATCGGCATCGGCGCGGCGGTCGTGGTGGACGGGCGGCTGCTGCGCGGGACCCGGGGGTTCGCGGGCGAACTGGGACATGTTCCGGTCCAGCCGGACGGGCCCGGGTGCGCGTGCGGCGGGCGCGGATGTCTGGAGCAGTACGCCGGTGAGGAAGCGGTACTGCGCGCGGCCGGTCTGGAGCCGGGCGAGGACCGGGTCGGGCTGCTCGCCGGACGGGCGGCGGCGGGCGACGAGGCCGTACGACGGGCGCTGCGCGACGCGGGAACGGCGTTCGGCGTCGCGCTGACCGGAGCGGTCAACCTCCTCGACCCCGAGAGCGTCGTGCTCGGAGGCGCGCTGGCCGGTCTCGCGCCCTGGCTCCTGCCGTCCCTGCAGGAGGAGTTGGCACGGCGGACGGCCGGGCCGGCCTGTGCCGTGTCCGTCTCGCGCCTGGGTCCCGAAGGGCCGCTGCTGGGGGCGGCGCACTCGGTGGTGCGGACGGTGCTGGACGATCCGGCGGCGGTGGCGGAGCGGGGCTGAGCCCCGGTCCCCCGGCTGAGCACATCGGGCTCGTCGACTTCGCCCGACCGACCGGCGTCCCGCGGGTCGCCCACGTCGAAACGGTTGTCGGCGCGCACACCCGGAGTGACGATGTCCTCAGCCGCCCTGCGTGAACCGCATGGCCCGAGATGCACCGACCGAACCGCATCGCCTTCCGGGAGGCCGAGTTGACCGATCCCTGGGTTGCCCTGGAACCGGGGGCCGACCCCGTCGTACGCGCGGAGCTGCTGCGCCGCGCGCACGACACGTTCACCGAGGCGGGCACGGTGGGGCGGCCGGTGCGTGCGGTGGTGGCGGACTCCTGGCGCCGTTCGGCGCGGGCCGGGGTCGGGCCCGACGGCACCGCGAGCGTGGAGCTCATGGACGGTGAACTCGGCGCCTACCGTGCCGAGCACCCGCTGGCCCGGGTGATGCCGCTGTTCCGCGAGCTGATGGGCACGTTCGCCGCCGACGGCAGCCATCTGCTGGCGGTGTGCGACGCGCAGGGAAGGCTGCTGTGGGTCGAGGGTCACCCGGAGACGCGGCGGCAGGCCGGACGGATGAACTTCGTACCGGGTGCCAGATGGGCGGAGACGGCGGTCGGGACGAACGCGCCGGGCACGGCCGTCGCCGTGGACCGGCCGGTGCAGGTCTTCTCCGCCGAGCACTTCAGCCGCGGGGCGCAGCCCTGGACCTGCGCGGCGGCCCCGGTGCACGATCCGCGCACGGGGCGGCTGCTCGGTGCCGTGGACATCACCGGCGGGGACGGGCTCGCGCATCCGCACAGCCTCGGGTTCGTCCAGGCCGTCGCGCGCGCCGCCGAGTCCCAGCTGGCGCTGCTCACCGCCGATCAGCCGACCGAGGACACGGCCGAACTGACCGCGCTGGGGCACGACGAGGCACGGCTGTTCGCCGGCGGCCGCAAGGTGCGGCTCAGCCGCAGGCACAGCGAGATCCTGGTGCTGCTGGCCCGGCACCCGGAGGGACTGACCGGCGACGAGCTGCTGTGCGCGCTGTACGAGAGCGAGTCGGTCACCCCGGTGACGTTGCGCGCCGAACTGGCCAGGCTGCGCGGCTTCCTGGGCCCCGGGCTGCTGGCCTCGCGCCCGTACCGGCTGACCGTCCCGGTGGAGTCCGATGTCGACGCCGTCGAAAGACGGCTGGAGACCGGTGCGGTCACGGCCGCAGCGGCGGCGTACACCGGACCGCTGCTGCCCGGCTCGACGGCCCCGGCGGTGGTGCGGTTGCGACGGCGCCTGGCCGACGGCCTGCGGGCGGCGCTGATCGCCCGCCGCGATCCCGATCTGCTGGCGGACTGGGCCCACGCGTCGTGGGGCGAGGAGGACCTCGACGTCTGGCGGGCACTCGCCGCGGTGCGTCCGACGGCGGCGGTACGGGCGCGGCTGTCCGCGTTGGAGGCCGAACTGGCGGCGCCCGCACGGCCGTCGGGGCGCTGAACACGGGCCGCACGACAAGGACGCAACGTGGTCGCAACGTCCGCGCCCCTAGCCTCGCGCCGAAAGCTGCCCAACGGCGGGCAGTGCAACTGAAGGAGGCCGACCGGCATGACTCGTTACGCGGCGCCAGGCACCGAAGGCGCGATCGTCTCCTACCAGTCGCGCTACGACCACTTCATCGGCGGCGCGTACGTGCCGCCGGCCCGAGGACAGTACTTCGACAACCCGAGCCCGGTGAACGGTGAGCCGTTCACCGAGGTCGCGCGGGGCACGGCGGAGGACGTGGAGCGGGCGCTCGACGCGGCGCACGCGGCGGCGCCGGGCTGGGGCCGGCTGTCGGCGACGGAGCGCTCCGACGTCCTGCTCAAGATCGCCGACCGGATGGAGGCGAACCTGGAGCGGCTCGCGGTCGCCGAGAGCTGGGAGAACGGCAAGCCGGTCCGGGAGACGCTGGCGGCGGACATCCCGCTGGCCATCGACCACTTCCGGTACTTCGCGGGCGCGATCCGCGCCCAGGAGGGGGCGCTGAGCGAGGTCGACGACGACACGGTGGCGTACCACTTCCACGAGCCGCTCGGCGTGGTCGCGCAGATCATCCCGTGGAACTTCCCCATCCTGATGGCCACCTGGAAGCTCGCTCCCGCCCTCGCGGCGGGCAACGCGGTCGTCCTCAAGCCCGCGGAGCAGACCCCGGTCTCCATCCACTACTGGATGAGTCTCGTCGCCGACCTGCTGCCGCCGGGTGTGGTGAACATCGTCAACGGCTTCGGCGAGGAGGCGGGCAAGCCGCTCGCGTCGAGTCCGCGCGTGGCGAAGATCGCCTTCACGGGGGAGACCTCGACGGGGCGGTTGATCATGCAGTACGCCTCGGAGAACCTCAAGCCGGTCACCCTGGAGCTCGGCGGCAAGTCGCCCAACATCTTCTTCGACGACGTGTGGGACAAGGACGACGACCTGCGGGACAAGGCGCTCGAAGGCTTCACCATGTTCGCGCTGAACCAGGGCGAGGTGTGCACCTGCCCGTCCCGTGGGCTGATCCAGCGCGGCAACTACGGCGACTTCCTGGAGGCGGCCGTCGCCCGCACCGAGTCGATCAAGCCCGGTCACCCGCTGGACACGGACACGATGATCGGCGCCCAGGCGTCCAACGAGCAGCTCACCAAGATCCTGTCGTACATCGACATCGGTCGGCAGGAGGGCGCCAAGGTCCTCACCGGCGGCGAACGCGCCGACTACGACGGTGATCTGAAGGGGGGCTACTACGTCCGCCCGACGATCTTCGAGGGCGACAACCGGATGCGGATCTTCCAGGAGGAGATCTTCGGTCCGGTGGTGTCGGTGGCCTCGTTCGACGACTTCGACGACGCCATCAAGATCGCCAACGACACGTTGTACGGTCTCGGGGCCGGTGTGTGGACGCGCGACATCAACACGGCGTACCGCGCGGGCCGGGCGATCCAGGCGGGCCGCGTGTGGACGAACTGCTACCACGCCTACCCCGCGCACGCGGCCTTCGGCGGCTACAAGCAGTCCGGGATCGGCCGGGAGACCCACAAGATGATGCTGGAGCACTACCAGCAGACCAAGAACCTGCTGGTGTCGTACTCGCCGAAGAAGCTGGGCTTCTTCTAGAGGCCCGGGGAGCGGGGTCCCGACCGGGTCTCCCCGGCCGGGACCCCGCTCCCGGCCGGTCGGCGCGGCAACGGCTCTCTCACGAGCCGCCGTTGATCGCGCCTTCGCTCATCGCACCGTCGGTGACGTTCCACTTGTCCAGGACCTTCTCGTAGGTGCCGTTCTGGATGGTGGCGTTCAGCGCCGCCCTGAGTGCGTCCCGCAGTTCGGTGTTCGACTTCAGCACCGCGATGCCGTAGGGGCCCGGCTCGATCTGATCACCGGCCAGTTCGAAGTCCGCGCCGCCGCCCGAGGTCTTCGCCGCGTACGCGGACACCGGGAAGTCGGCGACGGCGGCGACCACGTCGCCGGCCTTGAGACGGTCCTGCGCCTCGCCGTAGCTGGCCACCGCCTCGATCTTCATCGGATCGTCGCACGCCTGGCCCTGGAGCAGGTCGTACGTGGTGCTGCCGCTCTGCGCGGCCACCTTCTTGCCGCACAGGTTCGACAGCGACCGGATGCCGTCCGGGTTGCCCTTCTTCACCAGGATCGAGGAGCCCGAGACGAGGTAGTCGACGAAGTCGACCCCCTCACCGGTCCTCATCCCGGTGGCGGGCTCGATCCCCTCCTGGCGGTCGCTGGTGTCGTTCAGCGCGGACATCACGACGTCGTAGCGCTTGCTCTGCTGGGCGCCGAGCAGGGTGTCGAACGTGCCGTTGTCGAACTGGAACTTCACTCCCAGCTCCTTGCCCAGCGCGGCGGCCAGGTCGGGGTCGAGTCCGGCCGGCTTGCCGTTCTGGACGAACTCCATCGGCGGGTAGGCCATCTCGGAGCCGACCGTGATGACACCGGACTTCTTCACCGAGTCCGGCAGCATGTCGTGCAGCGCTTCCCGCTCCGTATCGGTCTTGGGGGCACTCTTCTCGGTCCCGCCGCCGCAACCGGTCAGGACGAGAGCACCGGCGGCCGCCATCGCCCCGAGCACGGCAAGGCGCCTCGTCACGGTGGAGCCGCGGCTGGCATGTGTGGTCACTGGACTCTTCCCTCTGTTCGGATGATTCGCGTCATTGCGTGTCGCGATGGCGGACGGCCGTCGGCTCAGCCGGGGGACTTGGCGGCGTCACGCGGCGAGATGGTGAGCGCCTGGAAGGCCGGCCACTGGTCGCCTTCGTGGTTGACACCGGAACGGATGGTGATACCGCCGGTGAGAGTGGCGGCCTCGCGGTCCGAGGTGTGGTTCAGCTTCACGTGGCCGTCGATGATGACCGCGGTGCCCTGGCGCCGGACCTCGATGGTCACGGTGTGTTCGGACGCCTTGTCCAGCGCCCGCGAAGCCACTTCGTAACCGTCGACCAGCAGGACCGCCCGGTTCTGGGTGACGACCACGGTCACCGGCTCCACGCTGTTGGTCCGCACGCCCAGGGCTGCCTGGTTGGTGCCGTTGCCCAGCCGCCCGATGATCGCGGTGGCTCGGTAGTCCGTCCAGTCCACGCTGCTGTTCGGCCGGTAGTCGGCCTTGGCGTACCGGGGCGCCCCCGGCGGTGCGGGCTCGCCCAGGAAGACGTCGAAGCCGGTGCTGGTCTGGCGTCCTGCCCAGTTCTCCACGTCGTACAGCGGCCGGTCCATATCGGGCGCGACCTGGACCATCCTTGCGATGTTGCGCAGCATCTCGTCGGGAGTGGTCTTGGAGAAGACCTCGACCCGCTGGACGGTTTCCGCCTCCGCCGCCCGCCGGCTGGCGGTGAGCGGAATGCTGGAGCGGTTCGTCATGACGAGGGGAAAGATCCCGTTGAGCAGTCGCTGCTCCTGCAGTTCCTTCAGCTCCTGGATGTCCTGTGAGCCGATGTTCTCCTGATTCGGCCCGGCGGAGAAGGGGACGGCGAACATCCGAGGGGCCGGCATACCGTGGTTGACGATGTCGTCGATGGAGCCCTGGAGGTCGTGGCGCACCCGGGCCTGATACTCGGCCTCGGTCTCCCGCCGGTGCTCTGCCGGCAGCCAGAGGCGGTTCGCCAGCTCCGCGCCCTCGGTCCCCACGGCGTCCATCGGCTCACGGCCGTGCATGGCGCGCGTGTGGCTCTGGAAGTCCCAGCGGCCCGACTTGTACATCCGCTCGATCTCGCGCCAGGTCAGGTAGTAGGGGCGGTGCTTGTCCATCGACCCGGTGATCGAGAAGATCGTGCCGTGCATCCGGTGCTTGGCCAGGATGCGGTCGGCGTACTTCCACAGTCCGCCGGTGCCGTCGTCGAAGGTGATCAGCACCGAACGCCGCGGTATCGCGCCACCGTTCATGTAGTGGTTGAACTGCTTCGCGCTCAGGGTGCGGTAACCGGCCTTCTCCAGCGCGGTGAGCTGGGCGTCGAACGCCTCCGGGGTGAGCGCGTAGGGGCTCTTGCTGTCCTTGTTGACGTCGTGGAAGGCCAGGACCACCGGCGGAGCGCGGAACGGCAGTTCCCGGCCCTGCTCCTCCCAGGACCGGATGTCCGCGGACGAGATCTTCGCCTGGACCAGCGGTGCCTGCGGGGCGACGTACTTCAGGTAGAGGTAGCGCTCGATGCCCGCGGCGCCCGACGCCACCACCACGGAGAGGGTGAGCGCCCCGAGCAGGATGCGGACGGGCCACTGGGTGCCGCCCCGGCCCCAGCCGTGACCGCGGCCCCGGCTGCGGTCGTTGCCGGAGATCTCGGCGTAGCCGACGCGGTAACAGCGCTCCGGACCGTGGCCGTGGTCGTGCACGACGAATTCGACGGACCGGCGCCGCTTGCGCTTCAGAACCATGAAAGCACGCTCCCTCGCGACAGGACGATCAGATAGATGCAGCTCACCACCGCGACGGCCACCACATCAGTGATCACCCGGACCGATCTGCGCTGAAGAAATTCCTTCATCACCGAGTCCTCGACCAGACGCCGCGACGGATGGTCGCGAGGGAGTACGGCAGCAGCCAGGACAGCAGCAGCGCCGACAGCAGACTCATCAGCGGCCGGTAGCGCCAGCGGGGGTCACCGGGGTTCTCGATCTTGAATGCCAGGCCCCAGATGCTGCCCTTGAGCACCACGCCGCACAGGTACAGCACGCTCACGAAGATCCCGCCCTGCATCGGGGCCCAGATCATGTGACGTACCGCCATGAACGGCGCGGCCAGCACCCACAGCACATGGCCGTAGTACAGGCACGCCGGGCCCACCCCCCGCCGCCACATGAAGGTGCCGGTGAAGCAGGTGTTGCGGATGAAGCTCTTCTTCCAGCGGATCTGCTGCTTCATGAACGGCCGGAAGTGCTCGGGCACGTTGGTCCACACCTTGGCCGACCGGACGTAGCCGATGCGCCATCTGCGCTCGGGATAGTCCTGCGCGGTGACGAACGGGGAGTCGGCGTACTGCTTCTTCAGCCGCTGGCCCACCCAGAGCTGGCCCAGCACGTAGCCGGTGAGCTGACGGTCGGTCGCGAACCGGAAAGGGGCGCCCAGGAAGCGGTCGCCGGCCCAGGCCGGGAAGTAGTTGTACACCGCGTCGCGGCGGAAGACCGCCAGCGGACCGGAGACACAGGTGACCGATCCGAAGGTGGACTCGGCGGCCTTGGCCACCCGGAACTGGCCCTCGTACCAGACGTCCTGAGCCCTGGTGAACAGCGTCTCGTCCACGTTGAGCGCCCGGCAGTGACCGCTGACCGCGCCCAGTTCGGGGTGGTCGACCAGAGCCTGTACGCAGCGGCGCAGCGCGTCGGGTGCCAGGATGCAGTCGGAGTCGGTGAACGCCAGGACGTCGCCGTCGGCGATGCCCGCTCCCCTGACCAGGGCGTGCTTCTTGCCGAGGTTCTTCTCCAGCTTGAGCAGGGTGAAGTCGAGTTCTTCCGCCAGCTCCTCCAGGATCTCCCGGGTCCCGTCCTCGGAGAGGTCGTCGATCACGAGGACCTCCAGGTTCGGGTAGTCGCTGGCCACCATCGAACGGACGCACCGTTCGATGTACTCGGCCTCGTCCTTGACCGCCAGCAGGAACGTCACCTTCGGTACGGCCGGCAGCGGTGGGAAGTCGGCGAGGTTCTTCGGGCGTTTGCGCAGGGTGCGTTCCGCCGGGTCGTCATAGCGGCTGTACGCGATCTGCAACATGGCGATGGTGCCGACCAGCACCGTGATGCCGTAGCCGATGACCAGCGGGCGATCCGGGATCATAGGGAACTCTCGGGCCAGGATCAGCCCCAGCGGCAGCAGGCAGAACATGGCCAGCACGCGCCGCACCGCGAAGCGCACATCGGTCTGGAGCCGGTTGGTCCAGCGGGTCACCCGGCCCGGCGGTCGGCCCCACACGGCGGACGAGCGGACCGGCGGCAGCGGTGCGGTCGCCCTGGGGTGCGGGTTGGGCAGGATCAGCCCGCACGAGGCGAGGAACTTGCGGAAGGCCGCTTGCGCCTGCCGTCCGGCGTTCGTGTCAGGGGATTCGGCCGGAGTCGCCTGCCCCGGTATGCCGCCCCCCGGTGCCCCGGGCATCGCTGCCCGGGGCACGTCGGGAGCCGCGTCCGCGGCCTCCGGCACCTGCCGGTCGGTCACAGGGTCTCCTTGCCCTCGACTCCGTCCAGTCGGAAGGTGGCGTCCAGGACGTCGTCGCGGTCGCTCAGCCAGGCCAGGTCGGCGTTCGGGTGCACGGTGTGCACCAGCACCAGGTCCCACTCGTGGTCCTGCGGGGCGATCAGGCTCTCCTGGATCCCGCCGGCCAGCCGGGCGGCTCGCACCATCGAGTCGGTGAAGCGGACCTCGGCGCCCTCGTGGACGAGCTCCTCGAAGATCTCCAGCGCGGGCGACTCCCGCAGGTCCTCGACGCCCGGCTTGTAGGCCATGCCGACGATCAGGATCCGGGCGCCGGTCAGCGGTCGGCCGCGCTCGCCCAGCGCCTCGCGCACCCGGCGCACCACGTGGTGGGGGCGGCCGGCGATGCCGTTCATCGCGGCCTCGACCAGCGGCGAGGTGACGCGCTCGGCACGGAGCTGCCAGAGCAGGTAGTGCGGGTCGCAGGGGATGCAGTGCCCGCCGACGCCCGGGCCGGGGTAGAAGGGCATGAAGCCGAACGGCTTGGTCGCGGCGGCCTCGATCACCGGGATCGGGTCCAGGCCCAGGACACGGCAGTTGTCGGCGAACTCGTTGGCCAGGGCGATGTTGACCGCGCGGAAGGTGTTCTCCCACAGCTTGGTCATCTCGGCCGCCTCGGGCGAGGGCAGCACGTACACCGAGGAGGCGGTGCGCGACAGCACGGCCACGGCCCGGTCGATGGCCTCCTTGCCGACGCCGCCGACCACGCGCGGGGTGGTGTCCTGGGTGTGCTTGGCGTTGCCGGGGTCGATCCGCTCCGGCGAGAAGGCCACGAAGATGTCCTCGCCCACGGTGAAGCCGCGCTCGGTCAGCGGTTCGGTGAGCAGGTCACGGGTGGTGCCGACGTAGGTGGTGGAGGTCAGCATCAGCAGCTGGCCGGGGACGGCGTGCTCGACCACGGCCGCCGCCGCGGAGGTCAGCGCCCGCAGGTCGGGGGCGAGGTGCCGGTCCACCGGGGTCGGCACGCACACCAGCACGGTCCGGGCGCCGGCGAGCGCCGCCGGGTCGTCGGTGAGGGTGAAGCGCGGATCACCGTTGAAGCGCTCGAGGCGCTCCAGGTCGCTGGGCAGCAGGTCGACTTCGCCGTTGCGGATGTCGGCGAGCCGCTCGGCGCTCACGTCGAGGCCGATCACCTCGGTACCGGCGGCCAGCAGGCCGAGCGCGGTCGGCAGGCCGACGTATCCGAGGCCGACGACGGCCACGGCCCCGACTGCGGGATCGTGCGCGGCGACTTCGCCCGGCTCGGTGTCGAACGCGCCGACGAGGTGCAGTCCCTGGGTGGCGGGCAGGGTGTTCAGCGACATGGATGGTGCTCCGCAACTCGAACTTCGGGGGAGGCGCACCGGTCCGGCGCGCACACATCGCCGCGGCAGAGATCGCCGTGATCTCTGCCGGGCAATGACCTTGGACTTCACAACCATCCCAAGAAGCCAAGTTTCGGTCAAAAGATTCCCAAGGCGATGCAATCGGATATTGCGTATTTTTACGTCCTTGTTACCCAGCGCCCCACCAGGCCTTTTGCCTCGTTCCAGAGCGCCGGAATGTCCCCTTTCACCCGCTGCCCGGTGTGACATTGCAGCCACTCTCCCGCCCGGCGGAGAACGGAAAGGTGAGCCACCCCACTCGCCCACCACCCAGCCCCTCCGTTACGTCCGGAGTATTGACGCTCGATGAAACAACTCAATAGTTTCAGTATCATCGACTCACTGGAGGCGCCCATGGGCCGCTACGGCCGGCTCCGCCGCATCCGGCAGATGGATCCACAGCAGGACTTCGAGCGGATCTACCGGTGGATCATCCATTACGAGTTCCCCCGCGACTATCTGCACGGCACCTCGATCGCCTTCCTGCGCGACTACGGCGTTCCGCGCGTCTCCCGGCTCCTGGACCGCACACAGGAGTTCGAACGTGCCGGTCAGAAGCGGTACGACGACACGGTGCTGATCACGTACGAGATGGTCCGCGAGGGGATGGACTCGGAGCACGGCCGGGCGGCCGCCCGCCATCTGAACCGCATCCACGGCCGCTACCGGATCGCCGACGAGGACTTCCGCTACGTCCTGGCCACCACGGTGGTCGGGCCCAAGCGATGGATCGACCGGTACGGCTGGCGGCGCCTGTGCGAGCAGGAGACCGAGAGCCTGGCGCTGGTGGGCCGGCGGATGGGCGAGCTGATGGGCATCCCCGGCGTGCCCGACACCTACGCCGAGTTCGAACGGCTGCACGACGACTACGAGCGGGAGACGTTCGCGTACGACCCCGCCAACCGCAGGGTCGCCGCGGCCACGCTGCGCATCATGGCCGCCTGGTACCCGGCCCCGGCCCGGCGCCTGGCCTCCCGGGTCGCCCTCGCCGTCCTGGACGAACCGCTGCTGGAGGCCCTCGGCTTCGAGCCGGAACCGCGCTGGCTACGGGCCGCCGTCCATCGCGCGCTGCGCGTACGGGCCGTGCTGATCAGGCTGCTGCCCGGGCGGCCGGAGCGGTTCCCGCGCAGGCCCGAGGCGCGCACCTACCCGTTCGGCTGGACCCTGGACGACCTGGGTCCGCACTGGGCCCACTCCCGGCCGGTGACCCCGCTCCAGGACGAGGCGCCGCCGGAACAGGCCCCCGATCCAGGGCAGTCGTCTCCTCCTTCGCCGTCGTCCGCCCCCCGCGCTCCCCGTCAGGAGACCCGATGACCGACACCACCCCGGCCACCGCACCCAGCGCGGCGACCTTCACCACGTACTCCCCCGCGACCGGCGAACCGATCGCCGCACACCCGGTCGACGGACCGGAGGAGGTCGCCCGCGCCGTGGCCCGGGCCCGGACCGCCCAGGCCGGCTGGGCGGCACTGCCCGCCTCCCGGCGCCGTGACCACCTGCTGCGCTGGAAGAAGGCCCTCGCCGCCGATCTGGACACCGTGGCCCGCACCATCGCCGAGGAGACCGGCAAGCCGGCCGGTGACGCGGCGCTGGAGGTCGTCCTCACGCTGGAGCACCTGGGCTGGGCCGCCCGCAACGCCGCACGCGTGCTGCGCCGGCGGAAGGTGGGCACCGGGCTGTTCACCGTCCACCAGCGGGCCTCGCTGGTGCACCGGCCGCTGGGCGTGGTCGGCGTGATCGGTCCCTGGAACTACCCCCTGTACACCCCGATGGGTTCCCTCGGTTACGCCCTGGCCGCGGGCAACGCCGTGGTCTTCAAGCCGTCCGAACTGACCCCGGGCGTCGGGGTCCTGCTGGCCGACCTCTTCGACGCCGCCGTGCCCGGCCATGCCGGGCTGCTCACCACCGTCACCGGCGCGGCGCCCACCGGGGACGCCCTGGCCCGGTCCGGGGTCGACAAGCTGGCGTTCACCGGTTCGCCGGGGACGGCCCGCAAGGTGATGGCGGTGTGCGCCGAGACGCTGACCCCGTTCCTCGCCGAGTGCGGCGGGAAGGACGCGGTGATCGTCACCGCGGACGCGGACCTGGAGGCGGCCGCCGACGCGATCGTGTGGGGCGCGTTGAGCAACGCGGGACAGACCTGCGCCGGGGTGGAACGCGTCTACGCGGTGCGCGACGTCCACGCGGCGCTGTGCGAGCGGGTGGTCGAGCGGGCCGAGGCGCTGCGCCCGGGGGCCGGGGCGGACGCCCCCTACGGCCCGATGACCCTGCCGGGCCAGGTCGCGATCGTCGAGCGGCATGTGACCGGCGCGGTCTCGGCGGGAGCGCGGGCTCTGCTGGGCGGCCCCGAGTCGGTGCGCGCTCCGTATGTCGCGCCGGTCGTGCTGAGCGGTGTTCCGGAGGACGCGGCGGCGATGACGGAGGAGACCTTCGGGCCGGTCGTGGCGATCAACGCGGTGGCCGACGTGGACGAGGCGGTGGAACGGGCCAACGCCTCGCGTTACGCCCTGGGGGCCGCGGTGTTCTGCCGGAGCGGGCGCGCCGGTGCGGCGATCGCGGCGCGACTGCGCGCGGGAGCCGTGTCGGTGAACTCGGTGCTGGGCTTCGCGGCGGTGCCGGCGCTGCCGTTCGGCGGATCGCAGGACTCCGGCTTCGGACGCATCCACGGCGAGGAAGGGCTGCGCGCCTTCACCTCCGTGCAGTCGACGACCGTGCAGCGGTTCGCCCCGCCGATCACGCTGACCTCCTTCGCCGTACCGGCCGCCACGCGGGAGCGCGCGGTGCGGGTGGCGCAGGCACTGCACCGGCGCCGCTGAGCGGCCGGGCGACGCCCCGCCGACCGGACCGCCCGGCCGGACCCGCCACGCGGACGGGTCCGGCCGGTCAGGCGTCCAGCAGTGGAGCCAGGTAGCGGCGGGCGAAGGCGCGGGCCTGGTCCTCGTCCTCCATCTCGATGCAGCTGGCGGGGTTGAGCAGGAAGGACACGGCGACCCGCACCATCAGCTCGGCGACCGGACGCGGGTCGTCGTCGGGACGGCCCTCGACCTGTTGTGCCCGGCGCAGATGGACCGTCAGGTACTCGACGGTGGCGGAGAGCGAGGAGCTGCCCTGCACGGTCAGATAGGGCAGCACCACCTCGGGTTCGAGGCGCAGCAGCCCGCCGAAGAGCGGATGGGCGCGGGTGTGGCGCAGGGCGACCACGAAGCCCTCGACGACCCGCTCCTTCATGGTCGGCAGTGCCGCCACCGCCGCGTCCAGCCGCTGGAAGAACCGGCCCAGTTCGCGCAGCAGCGTGTCCTCGACCAGCTTGTCCTTCGTCTGGAAGCGCCGGTAGACGGTGACCCTGGAGACGCCGGCCCGCTTGGCGACGTCGTCCACGGAGGAACGGCGCAGCCCCAGGAGGGTGAACTGCTCCAGTGCCGCGTCGAGGATCCGGCGCTCCGTACGGTCCTCCGGCTCCGGCCGGTCGAGGGCCCGGGCGAGCCAGGAGTCGTTCGTGTCAGTTCTCATGGTGCTCATCACGATACCGGCAGACGATTCCCTGAGAATCTTTGAAACAACTAGCATATCTTTGTAACTCACCTGCTCGCCCGACCCTGACCGCACCGCCGAACCTGACCGCACCGCCGAACCTGACCGCACCGCCGACCGGCACCCGGATCCCGGAGGACCTGATGGGCAGTCGACTCACCGAGGAACAGGCCGCGTTCGCCGCGGCCGTGCGCGATTTCGCCAAGCGCGAGTGCGGCACCCGGGAGCAGCGTGACGCGCTGACCGGTGGCGGCCGCGAGGCCCACCACCCCGGGTTGTACGGAAGGCTCGCCGACCTGGGCTGGCTGGGGGTGTGCCTGCCCGAGGAGTACGGAGGCTCCGGCGGCGGGCTGGCCGACGCCTGTCTCTTCCTGGAGGAGACCTCATACGGGATGGTCCCGTGCGGCGGTTTCGTCACCACCGTCATCACCGCGAAGGCGTACGAACGGTTCGGCACCGAGCGGCAGCGGCGGGAGGTGCTGTCCGGCGCCGTACGCGGCGACGTGCTGGCCGTCGCGATGTCGGAGCCGGGGGCCGGGTCGGACGTCGGCGCGCTGCGCTGCCGCGCCCGGCAGGAGCGGGACGGCACCTGGGTGATCGACGGTCAGAAGACCTGGATCTCCAACGCGCACTGCGCGAGGAGCATTCTGCTGGTGGCCCGCACCGGCGAGGACAAGCACGGCGGCCTGACCATGTTCCATCTGCCCGCCGACACCCCCGGCGTGGAGATACGGGGCATCGAGACCATGCGCGGCCGGGAGGTCAACGACGTCTTCCTCACCGACGTCCGGCTGCCCGCGGACGCCGTCGTCGGCCAGGTGGACGACGGCTGGCGGCAGTTGATGGCCGGCCTGAACCACGAGCGGCTCTTCCTGGCCGCCAACATGCTGGGGCTGGCGCGCCGCGCCTTCGACGACACCGTCGTCTACGTCCGCGGACGCGAGCAGTTCGGGCGGCCCGTCGGCTCCTTCCAGGCCCTGCGGCACCGGATCGCCGATCTCGCCACCGAGATCGAGTGCACCCGGCTGCTGGTGCGCGAGGTGGCGCTGGACTGCGACGCGCAGCCGGACCGGCTGTTCCCGCGCGAGGCGTCCATGGCCAAGCTGAAGGCGACCGAGCTCGCCAAGCGGGCCGCCCTGGAGGGCATGCAGATGATGGGCGGCTACGGCTACACCACCGAGTTCGACATGGAGCGCCATCTGCGGGCCGCGGTCGTCTCCACGGTCTACGGCGGGACCAGCGAGATCCAGCGGGACGTCATCGGCAGGACCTACGGACTGTAGAGCGGCCCACGCGAGAAGCGGCCGCCCGTCCCGGGGACGGGGACGGGCGGCCGCTTCTCGCGTGCGGGAGGTGCGCAGGGGCGCGCGGGAACGCGCCCCGGGTCAGTCCTCGTAGAGCCCGGACAGCTCGTCGGCGTACTTGTCCCGGATGACCCGGCGCCGCATCTTCAGCGACGGTGTCAGCTCGCCGGTCGCCGGCCCCCACTCCTCGGCCAGCAGCTCGTACCGCTTGACCTGTTCGGTGCGGTTGAGGCGGGTGTTGGCGGCGGCCACCGCGCGGTCCACCTCCGCCCGGACGGCGGGGTGTTCGGCCAGCCCGGCAAGACCCCCCTCCGCCGTGACGCCGTGGGCCGCGGCCCAGGCGGGGGCGGACTCCGCGTCGAGCACCAGGAGGGCGACCAGATAGGAGCGGTTGTCTCCGTGCACCATCGCCTGCCCGATCAGCGGGTGCTCCTTGAGCGCGTTCTCCACCAGGGCGGGCGAGACGTTCTTGCCGGTGGAGGTGATGATCATCTCCTTCTTCCGGTCGGTGAGCCAGAGATAGCCGTCCCCGTCGATCCGGCCGATGTCGCCGGTGGCCAGCCAGCCGTCGGCGTCCAGGTCGGACCGTACCGAGCCGTCGGGCCGGAGGTAGCCGGAGAAGACGGACGGGCCCCGGACCAGGATCTCGCCGTCCTCGGCGATCCTGAGCTCCACGGACTCCACCGGGCGTCCCACCGAGCCGAGCCGGAAGCCGGTCCTCGGGCTGTTGCTCGTGGCCACACCGGTGGTCTCGGTCAGCCCCCAGGCGTCCATGACGACGATGCCGAACCCGGCCCAGAACCGCACCACGTCGACCGGCATCGGCGCCGACGCGCTGGCCGCCCAGGTCACCCGGTCCAGACCGCCCGCGGCCAGCATCGGCAGCAGCACGTCCGTACGGGCGCGGGTGTAGCGCTCCGCCAGCTCCGCGGGCGGGGTCTCGCCGCGCTCGCGGAAGGCGACGTGCTCACGGGCAACCTCGAACGCCTGGTCGATGACCGTCCGCTGCTCGGCCGGCATCAGCGAGAGGACGGCCCGCACGGCGGCGGACAGTTTCTCCCAGACCCTCGGCACGCCGAAGAACTGCGCCGGGCGCGCCTTGCGCACCACTTCGCCGACCCGCGCCGGGTCGGCGCAGAGCCGGACGTGCGAGGCCCGGTGGCAGGGCAGGTAGAGGCCCAGCATCCGCTCGGCGATATGGGCGAAGGGCAGGTAGCAGATGTGCTCGACGTGCGGGGGCAGCTCCACCACGGCGTCCAGGGCCAGGGCGTTGGACATCACCTGGCGGTGGGTCAGGACGACCCCCTTGGGCTCGCCGGTGGTGCCGGAGGTGTAGACGACGGTCAGCGGGTCCCCGGGGCGGGCGGTGTCCAGTTCCTTGGCGAACTGCTCCGGCACCGGTTCGCTCAGCAGCGCGTCGTACGGGAGGTGGCCGCCCTGCGGATCCGCCTCGACCACCACCAGACGCTCCAGCGGGGTGTCGGGGTCGGCCAGGGACGGCTCCCACGCCGTCACCTGGGCCGCCCCCTCCACCACGGCGAGGCGGGCCCGGCAGTTGCGGGCGATGTGGGTGATCTGCTCGGGGGCCGCGGTGCCGTAGACACTGACCGGGACCGCGCCGAGGCGGACCAGCGCCAGGTCCGACAGCCAGTGTTCGGGCCGGTTGGCCATCATCAGCAGGACGTGGTCGCCGCGGCCGACGCCGAGCGCCCGGTAGCCGGCGGCCAGGCTCCGGGTGTGCTCGTGGATCTCCGCCCAGCTGTACGTCGTCCAGTCGCCGTCCTGGTCCGCGGGCTGCCAGGACAGGCCCGGGAGCCGGGGGTACTCGCGGGCGTTGTGGGCCAGCAGCTGCGGCAGGGTCCGCTCGGCCGGGTCGTCCGGCAGGTCGCCGGTGGTGTGGGGTGCCGATGTCATCGGGGCCTCCTTGCGGGTCGGAAGGGAGACGTCTGGGAAGACCGGGGCGGTGGGAGGCCCCCGCGCGTACCGGGTGGAGCCGGGGCGGCAGGTGGCGTGCGAGGTGGGGGCGGACGAGGTGGAGGGGCGTGCCAGGTGGGGTGGACGGTCCGGGCCGGGGGCGCCGCGGGCCCGGACCGCGGATCAGGAGTCGGTGAAGGTCTCGCCCCGCTCGGCCTTGCCCAGCAACAGCTCCGGCGGGGCGAAGCGCTCGCCGTGCCGCGCGGCCAGCTCGTGTGCGCGGGCCACGAAGCCGGGCAGCCCGCTACCGCCGCCCGCGCCGCCGTCGTAGCCGTTGACGTACTGGAGCACACCGCCCGTCCACGGCGGGAAGCCGATCCCGAGCAGCGAGCCGATGTTGGCGTCCGCCACCGAGACCAGCACACCCTCCTCCAGGCAGCGCACCGAGTCCAGTGCCTCGACGAAGAGCATCCGCTCCTTCAGCTCGGTCAGGTCGGCGGGCTGCTTCGCGGGATCGGTGAAGTGCTCGCGCAGCCCCGGCCAGAGCCCGGCGCGCCGGCCGTCGACGTAGTCGTAGAAGCCCGCGCCGGCGGACCGGCCGGTCCGGCCGAACTCGTCGATCATGCGGTCCACGACCGCGTCCGCGGGATGCGGCTGCCATCCGCGGCCCGACGCCTCGGCCGCGCGCCGGGTCTCCTCGCGGATCCGGCGCGGGAGGGTGAGGGTGAGCTCGTCCATCAGGGAGAGAACCTTGGCCGGGTAACCGGCCTGGGCCGCGGCCTGCTCGACGGAGGCCGGTTCGATGCCCTCGCCGACCATGGCGACGCCCTCGTCGATGAAGCGGCCGATGACCCGGGAGGTGAAGAAGCCGCGCGAGTCGTTGACCACGATCGGTGTCTTGCCGATCCGCCGCACCAGGTCGAAGGCGCGCGCCAACGCCTCCTCCCCCGTCTTCCCGCCCTTGACGATCTCCACCAGCGGCATCCGGTCGACCGGTGAGAAGAAGTGCAGGCCGATGAAGTCCTGCGGCCGCCGCACCCCCTCGGCGAGCAGGGTGATGGGCAGGGTGGAGGTGTTCGAGCACAGCAGGGCGTCCGGGGCGACGACGTCCTGGAGTTCCTGGAACACCTTGTGCTTGACGCCCGTGTCCTCGATGACGGCCTCGATCACCGCGTCACAGCCGGCCAGGTCCCGGACGTCGGCGGTCGGGGTGATGCGGGCGAGCAGGGCGTCCGCCTGCTCCCGCGTCGCGCTTCCGCGCGAGACGGCCTTGGCGCACAGTTGCTCGGAGTGCGCCCGGCCCCGTGCCGCCACCTCCGGGGAGACGTCCTTCAGTACGACGTCGATGCCCGCCTTCGCGCAGGAATGAGCGATCCCGGCGCCCATCATGCCCGCGCCGAGCACGGCCACCCTGGTCACCTCGCGCGGCTCGACGCCCTTCGGGCGGCTGGCGCCGGAGTCGACCGCCTGGAGGTCGAAGAAGAACGCCTGGATCATGTTCTTGGTGATCTGCCCGGTGACCAGTTCCGTCAGGTACCGGGCCTCCACCACGAAGGCGGTGTCCACGTCGACCTGGGAGCTCTCCACGGCCGCCGCGAGGATGTTGCGCGGGGCGGGGTACGGGGCGCCGCCCGTCTTCTTCTTCGACAGCGCAGTCAGAGCGGGGAGTCGCACGGCCAGCTCCGGGTCGGCGGGGGTGCCGCCGGGGATGCGGTACCCGGGGGCGTCCCAGGGTTGGGCGGAGCGCGGGTGGGCGTCGACGAACGCCCTTGCCCTGGCCAGGAGTTCTTCCCGGTCTGCGGCGATCTCGTCGACCAGACCGGCCTCCAGGGCGCGCGCCGGGCCGTACTGCCTCCCCTCCAGGAGGACCTTCCGCAGGGCTTCCGCGACCCCGAACATGCGGACCGTGCGGGTCACTCCACCGCTGCCGGGCAGCAGGCCCAGGGTGACCTCGGGTGACCCGACGCGGGCGGCCGGGCTGTCCAGGACCACACGGTGGTGGCAGGCCAGCGCGATCTCGTAACCGCCGCCCAGCGCGGCGCCGTTGATCGCCGCCACGACCGGCCTGCCCAGGGTCTCCAGGACGCGCAGCGAGCGCTTGACGCGCATCCCGGCCTCGAAGGAGGCGCGGGCGGTCCCGGGCGTGACGGCGATCAGGTCGCGCAGGTCGCCGCCGGCGAAGAAGCTCTTCTTGGCGGAGGTGACGATGACGCCCCGGACGGTGTCGCGGCGTTGCGCCAGCCGGGCCGCGACGGCCTCCAGCGAGTCGATGAACGCGGCGTTCATGGTGTTGACGGACTGGCCCGGATCGTCGAGGACGAGGGTGACGACGTGGTCGTCGGACTCTTCCCAGCGGATGGTGGTGGGACGTGCGGTGGTGTCCATGACTGAGGTCTCCCGTGAAGGCGGACGGCCGCGCCGGCCGGTGACTGCGGAGGCGGACGGCCGGTCAGAGGCGTTCGACGACGGTGGCGACGCCCATGCCGCCGCCGACGCACAGGGTCGCCAGCCCGTACCGCAGGCCGCGGCGCTCCAGTTCGTCCACGAGGGTGCCGAGGATCATCGCGCCGGTGGCGCCGAGCGGATGCCCCATGGCGATGGCGCCGCCGTTGACGTTGACCTTGTCCAGGCTCAGCCCCATGTCCTTGACGTAGCGCAGGACCACGGCGGCGAACGCCTCGTTGATCTCGACCAGGTCGAGGTCGTCGACGGTCAGTCCGGCCTTCGCGAGCGCCTTGCGGGAGGCGGGCGCGGGCCCGGTCAGCATGATGGTGGGCTCGGCCCCGGACACGGCGGCGGAGACGATCCGGGCCCGCGGGGTCAGGCCGTGCCGCTCGCCCGCCGCCTCGGAGCCGACGGCGACCAGGGCGGCGCCGTCGACGATGCCGGAGGAGTTGCCCGCGTGGTGGACGTGGTCGACGGTCTCCACCCAGTGGTACTTCTGGAGCGCCACCGCGTCGAAGCCGGCCAGTTCGCCGGCCCGGGCGAAGGAGGGTTCGAGCGCGGCCAGGCTCTCGGCGGTGGTGCCGGGCCTGAGGTGCTCGTCCCGGTCCAGGACCAGGAGCCCGCCTCGGTCCCGCACGGGGACGACGGAGCGGTCGAAGCGCCCGTCCTTCCACGCGGCGGCGGCCCGCTCCTGGGAGAGCGCCGCGTAGGAGTCCACGTCGTGCCGGGAGAAGCCCTCCAGCGTGGCGATCAGGTCGGCGCCGATGCCCTGCGGGACGAATCCGGTGTCGTGGCTGGTCCTCGGGTCCAGCGCCCAGGCGCCGCCGTCGCTGCCCATCGGGACCCGCGACATGGCCTCCACACCGCCCGCCAGGACCAGCTCCTCCCAGCCCGAACGGACCTTCGCCGCCGCCATGTTGACGGCTTCGAGACCGGACGCGCAGAAGCGGTTCTGCTGTACGCCCGCCACCGTCTCCGGCAGCCCCGCGAGGAGCGCGGCGGTGCGGGCGATGTCCGCGCCCTGGTCGCCCAGCGGGCTGACCACACCGAGCACGATGTCGTCGATCGCCGCCGGGTCGAGGTCCGGGAAGCGCCGGAGGGACTCGTGGATCAGGCCGACGACCAGGTCGATCGGCTTGGTGCCGTGCAGGGCCCCGTCGGCCTTGCCGCGACCGCGCGGGGTGCGGATCGCGTCGTACACGTACGCTTCGGTGCTCACCTTGGGTGCCTTCCGTGTCGGGTCCGGACGAAGCCGCGAACGCAACGCAGTGCCATTTGCGGGGAGTCGGCCGGGGCTCAGTCGAGCAGGGAGCGGCCGATGATCTCCTTCATGATCTCGGTGGTGCCTCCGTAGATGGTCTGGACGCGGCTGTCGAGGAACGCCCGGGCCACCGGGAACTCGCTCATGTAGCCGTAGCCGCCGTGGAGTTGCAGACAGCGGTCGACGACCCGCTTCTGCAGTTCGGTGGCCCACCACTTGGCCATGGAGGCGTGCACGGGGTCGAGCCGGCCCCGGCTGTGCTCGGTGATGCAGCGGTCCAGGAAGGTGCGGGTGACCGCGGTCTCGGTGGCCATCTCGGCGGTCTCGAAGCGGATGTGCTGGAGCCGGGCCAGCGGTCTGCCGAACGCCTCGCGCTCCTTCACGTACCGCAGGGTGACGTCCAGGATCTCCTCGGCCGCGGCGGCGGCGCCGACCGCGATGGCCAGCCGTTCCTGGGCGAGGTTGCCCATGAGGTAGGCGAATGCCCGGTGCTCCTCGCCCAGCAGGTTCTCCTTGGGCACGCGCACGTCGTCGAAGAACAACTCGGCGGTGTCCTGGGCCTTCTGGCCGATCTTGTCGAGATTGCGGCCGCGCTCGAAGCCCGCCGTGCCGCGCTCGACGACCAGCAGGCTCTGTCCGCCGCTGCCGCCCTCGGGGGTGGTGCGGGCGACGACCACGACGAGGTCGGCGAGGATGCCGTTGGAGATGAAGGTCTTCGTGCCGTTGAGCAGGTAGTGGTCGCCCCGGTCGACGGCGGTGGTGCGGATGCCCTGGAGGTCGGAGCCGGCGCCGGGTTCCGTCATCGCGATGGCGGTGACGAGGTCGCCGGAGGTGAACCCGGGCAGCCAGCGGCGCTTCTGTTCCTCGTCGGCGAGCCGGGTCAGATACGGGCCGACGACGTCGTTGTGCAGGCTCAGGGCCAGCCCGGAGGCGCCCGCGCGGGCGAACTCCTCGATGAGGACGGCGCTGTAGCGGAAGTCGCCGTTCCCGCCGCCGCCGTACTCCTCGTCGACGGCCATGCCCAGCAGGCCCTGGCGGCCCGCCGAGCGCCACGCCTCGCGGTCGACGACGCCGTTGCGCTCCCAGCGTTCGTGGTGCGGGACCACCTCCTTGGCCAGGAAGGCCCGTACCGTCGCGCGGAACGCCTCGTGGTCGGGGCCGTAGAGATCGCGTTCCAGTGTCACCGGCAACTCCTCACATGTGTCACAGCCAGCTCCGCACGCGCTCGATCAGCCGGGCGGGATCGGGACCGACGGGGGTGACGTCGAGCATGGTCACGCCCGCCTCGCGGAAGGCCTCGACGCGGTCGCGGACGTGTCCCTCGGGACCGGCCAGGCAGAGCCGCTGGAGCAGTTCGGCCGGTACGGCGGCCTCCGCGTCCTTCTTGCGTCCGGCGAGGTAGTGCTCCTGGATGGCGGCCGCCGCGGACTCGTGGCCGTAGGAGCGGACCAGGTCGTGGTAGAAGTTGCGGCCGGGCGCGCCCATGCCGCCGACGTAGAGGGCGACGGTGGGGCGCATCAGGTCGTGGACGGCCTCGGCGTCGTCGGTGATGGCGAGCAGGCCGCCCGCGACGACCGAGAGCGGGCCGAGCGCGGGGTCGCGCGCGGCGCGGCCCTCGGCCAGGGACCGGCCCCAGACCTCGCCGGCGTGCTCGGGGACGTACAGGAACGGCAGCCAGCCGTCGGCGATCTCGGCGGCCAGCCGTACGTTGGCCGGACCCAGCGCCGCGAGGTAGACCGGGACGGTGTCGCGGACCGGGTGGTTCAGCAGCTTCAGCGGTCTGCCGAGGGTGCCGCCCTTCTCCGGCGGCAGCGGCAGATCGGTGATGCCGTGGTGTTCGATCACCTCGCGCCGCCAGATCCGCCGGGACAGCTCGATCACCTCGCGGGTGCGGCCCAGCGGGCGGTCGTAGCGGCGGCCGTGCCAGCCCTCGACGACCTGGGGTCCGGAGGCGCCGACGCCGAGGACGGCCCGGCCGCCGCTGAGGGCGTCGAGTCCGGCCGCGGTCTGGGCGATCAGCGCGGGGGTGCGCGAGTAGACGTTGAGAATGGCCGAGCCGATCCGCATCCGCTCGGTCTTCGCGGCGAGGTATCCCAGGATCGTCGGGGAGTCGAAGCCGTAGGCCTCGGCCACCCAGACGGCGTCGAGGCCCGCGGACTCCAGGGCGGCGGCCCGGTCGGCGGCGGCCCGCGGATCGCCGGCGTACGCCAGGGGCATGGACAGTTCCATCAGCGGTGGTCCTTCAGGGGTTCCATCGGCAGCGGTCCTTCGGAGGGTCCGTCAGCAGGTTCTTCAGCAGTGGTCCTTCAGGAGTTCGGGTACGTCCCAGTCGCGGGCCACGTCGGGGGTGTGCGCGCCGGGGACGGCCGGGGGCAGCCGGAGCGTGCCGGGGGTGTCCGAGAAACGGGGGGCGGGGGCGGGCTGGGTGACGCCGTACGCCTCGGTGTAGGTGCCGCGTCCGGCCAGCTGTCGATGGGCGGCCGCCTCGCGCAGCGAGAGCACCGGCGCGACGCAGGCGTCGGTGCCTTCGAAGACGGCCGTCCACCGCGCCCGGTCGGCGGACTTGAACCGGGTGGTGAACAGGGCGCGCAGCGCGGGCCAGTTGCGCCGGTCGGCGCGGTCCGGCAGGTCCTCGCCGTCCAGGCCCAGCAGGGCGACGAACACCGTGTAGAACTGCGGTTCCAGGGCGCCGACGGCCATCCAGCCGCCGTCGGACGTCTCGTACACGCCGTAGTGGGGGCAGCCGCCGTCCAGCAGGTTGCGGCCGCGGGCGTCCTGCCAGGTGCCTTCGGCGAGCATGCCCCAGAACATGGTGGTCAGGTGTGCGGCGCCGTCCACGATCGCGGCGTCCACCACCTGGCCGCGGCCGGTGGCGCGGGCGGTGAGCAGCGCGGCGAGGACGCCGGTGGTCAGATAGAGGGAGCCGCCCGCGTAGTCGCCGAGCAGGTTGACGGGGAAGACGGGCGGCCCGTCCGGCGCGCCGATCATGGAGAGGGCGCCCGAGGTGGCGAGGTAGCCGATGTCGTGTCCGGCCAGGGAGGCGAGGGGGCCTCGCTGGCCCCAGCCGGTCATCCGGCCGTACACCAGCGCGGGGTTGCCGGCCGTGCACGCCTCGGGACCGACCCCGAGCCGCTCGGCGACACCGGGCCGGTATCCCTCCAGCAGGATCTCGGCGCGCGCCGCCAACGCCCTTACCGTGCCCGGCCCTTCGGGCGACTTGAGGTCGACCAGGACGGAGCGCTTGTTGCGGTTGGTCATGTCGCGGGCGGGGTCGCCGCCGAGCGGCGAGGGTCCGGGGCGGTCCACGCGCACCACGTCGGCGCCCAGGTCGGCGAGCAGCATCGCGGCGAACGGGCCGGGACCGATCCCCGCCAGTTCGACCACGCGCACGCCGTCCAGCGGGCCCGCCGTGTCGCGGCCCGGAGGACCGGTGGGGTGCCGGCTCATGGATTCCCTTCTCGGTGCGGGACGGCCTCATCGCCGTCGACCGGGGACTTACTGAGCGTTCGCTAAGAACGTAGAAGCGCGACGCCGATCGGTCAACTCCGCGTGCGTTACTAGTTTTTACGGCTCCACACCGGGGAAGTGACATCAGGCCGGACGCCGGACGCCGGGCTTTCCTGATCGATCGCTAAGCGGCCGGAAGGAGACGTTCTGGACCCACGGCCGTACGATGTCGCCGATCGCCGCCTGTCCCGAGGAGAGCCGTTGAACACCGCGCCGAGCCAGGACCCCACGCCCCCGGCGGAGCACTGGCGCTCCTACGGCCCGCTCGGCCTGCACCCGATCCTGGTGCACGCCATGGAGGCCTTCAACGAGCACGGCTACCACGGCACTTCGGTCCGGGACATCGCCGGCCGGGTCGGCGTCACCGTGCCCGCGCTGTACTACCACTACGAGAACAAGCAGGCACTGCTGACCACACTGCTGGAGACGTCCATCAAGGACGTCCTGGACCGCTGCCGGGCCGCCGCCGGGGAGGCCGGGGACGATCCGCTGGCACGATTCTGCGGGATGGTCGAGTCGATCGTGCTCTCCATGGCCCACCGTCGGCAACTGGCCTTCCTGGACACGGAGATACGCAGCCTGGAACCCCAGAACCGGGCCCGCTACGTGGCCCTGCGCGACTATCTGGAGCACATGCTGCTGGACACGGTCGAGGCGGGCCGCGCCCAGGGCGTGTTCACCACGCCGATCCCGGCCGACGCGGTGCGTTCGGTGCTCGTCATGTGCCAGGGGGTCGCCAACTGGTTCCGCGCGGACGGCCCGCTCACCGCGGAGGAGGTGGCAGAGCGCCATGTGCTGCTGAGCCTCGGCACCGTGGGCCATCCCGGCGCGGTCACCGGCGACCTGCCGCTGCCGTTCCCCCGGCGCTCCTCCCTCGCGCGGACCTCCGCCTCCCGGGGTTCCGCGCCGCGCGCCTCGGGGTGACGCGACGGGACGCCATCCCGATCTTCCGCTTCCCGGTGCCCGCACCGACGAGAGGACACCCGCATGGACGTGTTCGAGGCCCGCGCCCGGTTCCAGGAGCTCCGGGCCCAGGACGGCCCCTTCGACCCCGTCGAACTCGACGCGATCTGGGCGGCGTTGGCCACCGTCCGGCCCGAGGAGATACTCGGCGAGTGGAAGGGCGGCGAGTTCCGCACCGGCCACCCGCTCAACGGGGCCTTGGAGAAGGCCGGTTGGTACGGCAAGACGTTCGCCTCCGTGCACGACGCCAAACCGCTGATCTGCCGTGACGCCACCACGGGCGCGCTGTACTCGAACCGCGAGCTCGGCAAGGGCGAGGCCGGCCTGTGGACGGTCGAGTTCCGGGGCGAGGCGACGGCCACCATGGTCTACGACGGCCAGCCGGTCCTCGACCACTTCAAGCAGGTGGACGACACCACGCTGATGGGGATCATGAACGTCAAGGGGGTTCCCGCCGAGGGGCCCTTCTTCTACTTCTTCCTCGATCGCGCCGCCGGGATCCCGCCCGAGACCCTGTCCGAGTCCCCGGCCGGGATCCCGGACGGGCGTGCCGGAGCGGGCTCGTGAGGCGTGTCCGCGCCGCCGTCGTCGAGGCGCCGGGCGCCCCGTTCACCGTGCGGGACGCGGAGATCGAGGAACCCCGGCCGTACGAGGTGCTGGTGAGGATGGCCGCGGTCGGCGTCTGTCACACCGACCTGGCGATGCGGGACACCTGGCCCCGGCGGCTCACCCCGATGGTCTTCGGCCACGAAGGCGCCGGCCGGGTCGAGGCGGTCGGCGCGGAGGTGACCGGCCTCGCGCCGGGTGACCCCGTCTGCCTGACCTTCGCCAGCTGCGGCGTCTGCGAGCAGTGCGCGGCGGACCACCCGGCCTATTGCCGCACCTCGCGGGCCCGGAACCTCTCCGGTGGACGCGACGACGGCACCACTGCGCTCTCGCTCGACGGCGCACCGCTGCGCGCCGGCTTCTTCGGCCAGTCCAGCTTCGCCACGCACGCCGTCGTCCACGCACGCGGAGTGGTCAAGGTACCCTCCGGCCTGCCGGCCGCCGTCGCCGCGCCGCTCGGCTGCGGCGGCCAGACGGGCGCGGGCACGGTCCTCAACCGGCTGCGCCCCGAACCGGGTTCCGCACTGGCCGTGCTGGGCGCGGGCGGGGTCGGCCTGAGCGCGCTGATGGCCGCGGTGGCGGCGGGCTGCGACCCGGTGGTGGCCGTCGACCCGGTCGCCTCCCGTCGTGCCCTGGCCCTCGAACTCGGCGCCAAGGCCGCCCTGGCCCCGGGGGACGGTCTGGTGGCGGCGCTGCGCGACCTCACCGGCGGTGGTGCGCACCACGTCGTCGAGACCACCGGCCGTCCGGACATGGCCCGCCGGGCCGTCGGCGCGCTGCGGCCGCGCGGCGAACTCGCCCTGCTCGGCCTGGGCGGTGAGGTGACGTTCGACGTGATGGGCCTGCTCGCCAAGGGCGTGCGCGTCCACGGGGTGATCGAGGGCGACTCCGACCCCGGCCGCTTCATCCCCGAGCTGGCCGGACTGTACGCCCGGGGCCTCTTCCCGATCGACCGGCTGGTCACCACGTTCCCGTTCGAGGACATCGACGGGGCCGTGACCGCCATGCGCGACGGCAGCGTGATCAAGCCGGTCCTCACCTTCGCCTGACGCGGAAGGCCGCGGAGGGAACGAGGGAGCCAGGCCCCCTGACGGCGTGTGATTGACTGATCCGCATGGCTCCCGCCTCCCCGTCCGCGCGTTCGGCCGCCGGTCCGACCGCGGCGACCCGGCCCCGCAACCGCAAGCAGCTCATCATCGACGCGGCCGGGCGGGTCTTCAGCGAGCGCGGCTACCACAACGCCTCCATGGAGGAGGTCGCCGCCGGGGTGGGGATCACGGCGGCCGCGCTGTACCGGCACTTCCCGAACAAGTACGCCCTGTTCGCCGCGTGCGCCCACGTCATGGTGGACGGACTGGCCGCCGCGCTCGACGAGGTGCCGCCCGAGGCGCCCTTGACGGAGGTGCTCACCGCCGTCACCCGGATCACCGTCGCCCATCGCGCGTCGGGCGGCGTGTACCGCTGGGAGGCCCGGTACCTCGACCGCGACGACCGCCGACGTCTCGCGGCGAAGTTCGGCCGCCTCGTCGAGCGGGTCGAGCAGGCCGTGCAGCGCGAGCACCCACTGGCCGACGAGCGTCTGCGGGCCATGGCGGCCCTCGGCGCGATCGGGTCCATCACGATGCATCACACCTCCATCGCCGCGCGCCGGGCCGAGGACCTGCTCCTGGCGTCCGCGCTGCGCGTGGCCGCGACGGATCCGGCGGCGGGCCGGCCGGGGGCGCACCCCGTCGAGCTGCCCGCCCGGCCGGTGCCGCGCACCCGTCGCGCGGAGATACTCGCGGCCTCCGTCCCGCTGTTCGCCCGGGACGGATTCGCCAACGTCACCAACGGACAGATCGCGGAGGCCGTGGGGCTGACCCCGTCCGCGCTCTACCGCCACTACCCCGGCAAGATCGACATCCTGGCCGCCGCCTGCCTCCAGGCGGCGGGGGTGCTGGCCCAGGGGGTGGAGCAGAGTCTGCGGGAGGTGACCGGCCCGCACGAGGCCGTGGTCGCCCTGGCGGCGACCTATGTGGCCTACTGCTTCGAGTGCACCGAGCTCAACAGCGTCGCCGAGGCGGAACTCGCCGGCCTGCCGGCCGAGCTGCGGCGGCCCCTGGTCCTCGCGCAGCGGGAACACATCGCCGTCTGGGAGCAGCAGTTGAGGCTGGTCCGTCCGGAACTGGACCCGCGCCAGGCCCGGGTGCTGGTGCACGCGGGGTTCGGTGTGGTGGTCGAGGCGGGACGCAGACTGCGGTGGCGGGACAGCCCCGGGCATCGTGAGGCCGTGACCGCCCTGGTCGTGGGCGCGCTGGGTCTGTGAACCCCACCGCCTCCCGCCCCTCGGCCCGGCTGCCGACGGGGCGGGAGGCGGTGGGACCGACCGGATCGACGGCTCAGGCCGCCCGGTTCGCGGTGGGGATCGTGATGGGCGTGGTGGTCCCGGAGGCGCCCTTGTTGAGGAACAGCATGGCCAGGGCGCGGATGAACTGGTCGAACAGGTAGAAGGTGCCGGGCATGACGGGCGACAGCCCCTCACGGAAGAGGATGTACGCCGGCCACGCGGTACGGATCAGGGCCGCCGAGGCGTAGTCGCGGGTCAGCCCCAGCCAGTCGCCGACCTGGTCGCTGAGGACGTAGCGTACGAACTCGTTCAGGAACCCGCGGGTGACGCCGAGGTCGATCTGTGCGGTCAGGCCCAGCAGGTCCTCGGCGAGCGCGATGCCCTCCGTGGTCGGGGTGAGGATCGGGGTGAGCACCTGCGCCGACTGCGCTTCGGCGGCCGCCCAGGTCTGGGGGATGTGCTCGTCCGGCACCCCGAGCAGATGGACGGCGACCTGCCACGAGTGCAGGAAGGCCTCCTGGTCCGCGGCCGGGAACGGGATCTTCCAGTCGAGCAGCTTGCGGTGCACGTAGGTGCCCAGGCTGTGGAAGGTGACCAGGATGTCGGCGGCGCTGATCGGGGTGGTCTCGTCGGTGACCGCCTTCCAGTGCGGCGACTGCGGCAGCAGGTGACGCACCGCGGCGTGCACCACGCGCGTCTTGTTGGCGGTGACGACGAACTGCCCCGTCGGCTGGAAGGCTCCCAACTGGGACAGGTCGTAGCCGAACGTGAACGTCTTGGCGGCGCGGTCCTGCATGTTGGCGCCGCCCGCGGACCAGTAGACGCTCCTCGCCTCGCGCGGGATCACGGTGCTCATGATTCCGCTGCCGAGGCCGTACAGCATGAACAGGTACGTGTCCCTGCGCCGGTTGAAGTCGGCGGCACGGGCCAGCTTGGCGGGGTCGGCCCAGGAGGGCAGCACGTTGACCTGCCGCAGGTACGCGGCGAATTCGGCCGGTACGCCGCCGGGCAGCGGGTCGTTGTTGTTCACCCACGACGCCCACGCCGTGTTGATCGCCGGCACGTGCCCGTTGTCGAGCATCGAAGCCATCAGAGGGTCCGCCAGGCTGTCCCAGATCCACTCCGGACCGGTTCCGGCGGCGGTCGCGGACACCGGGCCCGTCGACGCCCAGGCCCGGGCGGGGCCGGCCACACCCACGAGGCCGAGTGCGACACCGAGTGACAGAGCCTTGCGCCTGCTGAGGTTCTCCATTGACTTACCTGCTTCCCTGCTGGGCCGGATGGTTACAAGTTCGGTCGCAGACTTGCCAGTTGCACGATCAATGCGCGATGAACCTTGTCGTACGGATGTGATTTCCGATTAACATAGCGAGGTGCGTAGCGGTCGGCAATGGTGGTGACCGAGGGCACTGGCGGGCAGCGGGCAGCGCGCGGCAGCTCACCGCGACGGTCGGCGTCGACGGCCGTCGCGCCGGGCCGGATACCCTCATGGCCCCGGACCGGCAGCCGGGGATCCGCACGGGAGGAGCGACCACGTGACGAGCCGTGTCACCTTCATCACGCCCGCGACGAGTTCGTCGCTGCGCCGGGCTCGTTTCGACGACGGTGACCCGATCGACGACCTCGGTGCCGCGCGGGCCCGGGCGGCGGCCGGTTCCCTGCCGTCCGCCGTGCGTGTCCTCGCCTCACCGAGCGTGCGCTGCCGCCGGACGGCCGCGGAGCTGGGTCTCGACGCGGCCGGGGAACCGGCGCTCGCGGGCGGGGACATGGGGCGGTGGCGTGGCCTGACCCTCGACGAGGTCGCCGCCGCGGAGCCGCAGGAGCTGGCGCGCTGGCTGTCCGACCCGGGGGCCGCCCCGCACGGCGGGGAGTCGGTGCGGGAGGTGTGCGAGCGGGTCGCCCGTTGGCTGGAGACGTCGGCGGGAAGCGACGGCAGAGTGCTGGCCGTGGTGGAGCCGGAGGTCGTACGGGCCGCGGTGATCCACGCGCTGGCGGCTCCCGAGGCCGCCTTCTGGCGCCTCGACGTGCCGCCGCTGACGGCGACCGAGCTCACCGGGCGTGCGCACCGCTGGAACCTCCGGCTCGGCGGGCCGCTCGGACCGACGACGGGCAGTACGGAGGACTGACCGCGGGGACCGCCCCGGCCGACGCCGAGAGGGCCCGCGGATGGTTCCGCGGGCCCTCTCGGCGTGACGACGGGGTCGCTACGGGGCGGCCACCGCCGAACCCGCGGCGGCCCGTGCGGGCTTCGGGTGCAGCAGCCTCTCGGTCAGTTCGCCGAAGACGAGACCGAAACCCGCCCACAGCGTGGCCTGAATGGCGAGGGCGGAGAGCCGGAACCGCCACAGCAGGGTGGCCGGGAAGTCGGCCGGGACCTCGTTGACGACGGGCAGGAACGCGTACGCCAGGCCGATCACGGCGATGAAGCCGAGGACGGCGACGACGGTGGCGTACCAGGTGCCCAGTCTCGGCGCGAGCCGCTTGCCCGCGATCACCGCGGCGACCGCGAGGAGCACGCTGAGCACCATCATCAGGAAGTACAGCGTGGTGCGCCTGCCGATGGTGTCGGCTTCGCCGACCGCCGGCGGGTTGGCGGGGTACTTCAGGAACGGCACGACGTAGACGGCAAGCAGCGCGGTCCCCGACAGCAGCAGCGCGGTGGCGCGGGGGCTGAAGCGGCCGACGCGCCCGAGGGCGAAGCAGAAGGCGAGGGCGGCGATGCCGCCGAACGCCACTCCGTAGACCAGCACACCGGTGGCGAGGCCCGCGGTGGACTGGAGGCTGCGGGAGACGAGTTCGACCTCGTGCTCGTGGGCGTGCGCGTGCGCCTCCTCGAGGCCGATCGCGCTGTCCACGCTCGGCTCACCGAGGAAGTAGGCGACGATCAGGGCGAGCACGCCGGCCCCGAGGCCGGCGAGCATGCCCCGCACGAGCAGGTTTCTCACTGTTGCGGAGTTCACGGGAGTTCGGCGCCCCTCGTCAGTGGCAGGGGAAGCCGAGCAGGTGGCGGGCGTCGTGCACCCACTCGTGGACGTCCTCGCCGGAGACGACGGAGGTGGCGCCCTGCTCGGCGCCGACGAAGTACAGCAGGACCAGCATCAGAATGCCGAAGAAGACCGCCCAGGGGGCAATGTCCTTCAGCGGCAGTTTGCCGGTGACGACGGGGGTGGTGGCGGTCGGCTGAGCGACGTGCTGCGCCATGGCAGGGCCTCCTCTGGGAGTTCGCGTCCCATCTCGGTGGTGCACAGGACGACGGCCCCGGGTCTGACTCGCGATGCGCCCCGTCGAGGAGGCATCGTCCACAGTGGCGCGACCGTGCCGGATTCCCACCGGCTTCCGTGATCCCGTCGTCGTATCAGAACGACAGTACCGTGTGTCGTATGGAGGGCCAATAGCGCGTCGGCAGGGGCGATCCCGCGCTCCGTCGCGCGGTGACCCCGCGTCAGGAGGCCGGCAGCAGCGGGCGCAGCGGAGTGGCGGTCAGCAGGCGCGCCAGCGTGCTCGCCCGGTGCCGCACCAGGGTCATGAGGCCGTGGGCGACGAGCCCGCCCACGAGGAATCCCGCGACCACGTCGTGCGGATAGTGCACGCCGACCCAGACCCGGGACACGCCCATCGCCAGCGCGGCCACGACCGCCACGGCGCCCAGCCGGCGCGAGACGGAGAACAGAGCCACGGCGCACGCGGCGGCGATCACCGTGTGATTGCTGGGGAACGACCAGTCACCCGGTGCCGGACACGTCTCCAGGGTGCGCACGTGCAGCGCCAGACACGGCCGGCTCTCGCGCACCAGCAGCTTCAGCAGGGAGTCCACGCCGTAGGCCAGCACCGCGACCACCGGCACGGCCAGGGCCGTCACCGTCCGCGCGGCCCCCGTGCGCCGGGCCCGCCACCAGCCGACGACCATCAGGACGGCGAACACGGCCAGTCCGTACGTCGACCACGCCGACACCGCGGTGTCCAGCCATCCGGGCGAGCGCCCCGCGAGACCGACCACCTCCCGGTAGGCGGAGCCGTCCATCGACGCGCCGCCGAAAGCGCCGGTCATCGACCGGCCTCCGTCCCGGCGGCGGGCCGTGGCAGCAGATCCATCCGTGTCGTCATCGGTGTGGTCATCGGTATGAGTCCTTCCCTTGGCGCCCCGTGGTCGGCCGGACGACCGGACCTGAGGAATCCGGCCGGAGTCCGGCGCGACCACAGCGACCGACTACAAACCTGTAGTCGGTCTACGACACTGTAGACGATCAGGGGGAACGAGGCGTTCCCGTGCCGGGCGACCGGGTGTCCTCAGAGCGCCGAGCGCCGCGCGAGCAGGAGCAGGACCAGCAGGCCGGGAACCATCGGCAGCCACGCGGTGAGCAGGCGGTAGCCGAGGACGGCCGAGATCGCCGCCCGCCCCGGCGCCCCGTCCGCGGTGAGAGCCAGCGCGAGCGCGGCGTCCAGGGAACCGAGACCGCCGGGCGTGGGCAGCAGCGCCGCCGCACCGCTGGCCACGAGGTACGCCATGACCACATGGCCCGTGGACAGCCCGAGGCCGAGCGCGTGGACGACGGCGACGACCACCCCGGCGTGCAGCAGCGCGAACGCGGCCGAGCCGCCCCACAGCGCCCAGGCCCGCGCCCGGCACCGGTGCACCTCCCGCACCTCGGCGAGAGCCCGGCCCACGGCACGCCGCAGCCGGGCGCTCGCCGCGACGGCCCACACCACGGCCCCGGCCGCCACCGGCAGCAGCAGCACCAGCCCGTGCGGCACCCGCGTCGGCACCCGTACGGTGTCCGGCGAGGTCAGCAGCAGGGTCAGGCCCAGGACACAGCGGACCAGCCCGCCGGCCGCCGCCTTCACCGCGAGCGCGGTCGCCGAACGGGTCGTGGACAGCCCGCACCGGTTCAGGAAGCGCAGGTTGACCAGGGTCGCCCCGGCCCCGGCCGGGAGGAGGTGGTTGGCGGCGGACGCGGCGAACTGTGCGGCCACGAGCCTTCGCCGAGGGAGCCGTTCGGCGACCGCGCCCTGCTGGACGACGGCCGCGCACACCCAGGTCGACGCGGCGGCGACGCACGCGAGCAGCAGCCATGCGCGGTCGGCGGCGGCGAGCCGGTCGGCCCCGCCGCCGAGGACGTCCCGGTGCGAGACGAGGACCCCGCAGGCGGCCAGGAGTACCGCGAGCGTGACCCCCAGTTGCCAGTACCGGCGTCGGCCCGTGGGCACCGGCAGGCCGGTCGCGGTCACGCCGGTCCTCGGGGGTGCCGGACGAAGGGAGAGCCGTCGGCCATCGTGCACCTCTCGTCGTAGCGCGCCACGGGATCGACTCCCCTACAGTCCGTAGGGTCGCACCACACCCTACATTTTGTAGGGTTAAAGGCAGGTGAGAAGATATCCGTCCGTCTCGGTAAGGTGGCCGACATGGCTGGCACCGGCCCACACAAGAGACCCGGACGGCGCAGTGCGGGCGAGTTGGAGGGTGCGGTCCTGGCGGCACTGTGGGCGGCGGAGCTGCCCCGGACCCCGGCCGAGATCCAGACGGAGCTCGGCGGCGACCTCGCCTACAACACCGTCCACACCATCCTCAGACGTCTGTACGACAAGGGGCTCGTGCTGCGGGACGCCGACGGGCGGCGCGGCGCCTATCGGCCCACGCGCGACGCGGCCGAACTGACCGCCGAGGCGATGCGCGACGCCCTCGACCGGGGCCCGGACCCGATCGCCGCGCTCCAGCACTTCGTGACCGGGCTGAGCCCGGCCGAGGAGCGGGTGCTGCGGGAGCTCCTCGGGGAGAGTTCCGCCTGAACGGGGCCGGATCCTCATGCGGCCGGACGTTCAGGCTGCGTTCAGGGTCGGGGTGTCAGGGTGCGGATCATGACCGCAGAGCACATCCTCGACGACCGGCCCCGCATACCCGTACGCCGGATGGCGAACAAGGTGCCGGAGGTGACCGCCTACTTCTGGATCATCAAGGTGCTGACCACCGGCATGGGGGAGACGGCGTCGGACCTCCTGGCGCGACTGCTCGGCCCGGTCCCCGCGGTCGGGCTCGGCGGGCTCGCCCTGATGGCTTCTCTCGCCGTGCAGTTCGTGCTTCGCCGGTACGTCGCCTGGGCCTACTGGACGGCCGTCGTCATGGTCAGCGTGTTCGGCACCATGGCCGCCGACGTGCTGCACGTCGGCCTCGGCGTGCCGTACGCCGTCTCGACCCCCGGCTTCCTCGTCGTGCTGGCCGCGGTCTTCGTCCTGTGGTACGCGAGTGAGGGGACGCTGTCCATCCACAGCGTCGGCACCCGCCGTCGCGAGGCGTTCTACTGGGCGGCCGTGCTCGCCACCTTCGCCCTCGGCACCGCCGCGGGGGACCTCACCGCCACCACCGGCTTCGGCTACCCGGGCTCGGTCCTCCTGTTCACGGCCGCGATCTGCGTGCCCGCTCTGGCCCATCGCTTCGGCGCCCTGGGCGCGGTGGCCGCCTTCTGGACGGCGTACGTCATCACCCGGCCCCTCGGTGCCTCGCTCGCCGACTGGACGGCGCTCGGCCGCACCCGTGGCGGCCTCGGACTCGGACTGGCGCCGGTCACCCTCGCCTGGACGGTCGCGATCGTCGGGTTCGTCGGCTGTCTCGCCGTCACCCGGCGCGACACGGACGCCGCGCCGATCCCGTCCCGCGCCTTCTGACCGCACCCCCGTCGGTCGCCTCACCATCGGTCGATCAGCAGCAGAAGAAACAGGACGGCCACGCAGCTCACGGCGAGGAAGCAGAACAGCCACCGGTCGTCGGACGAGTCCGCCCGGTGGCCGTCACCGGGTGTCGTACGACGCGCCACGACCGGCGCCGACGGCTCGGCCTGCGCGTGGGCGGCCTCCCGGGGCGGTCCGGCGGGGACCTTGCGCAGGTGCCGGACCAGTTCGTACCAGACCTGGTCCGGCAGCTTCGGCATGCCGTAGACAGGGGAATCGAGCAGCAGTTCAAGGAAGCGGCGCTCCACCGGGCCGCCCTGTTCGCACAGCCAGCGGAACAGGAGCACCAGATTGTCCTGGATGCCCTGGTGTCCGGCGTACGGGAGGACGGCCCAGTGGAGCAGCCAGACGGCTGTCTCCGCCGTGAGGTGGTCGTCGTGTTCGCCCGATTCCCCGGCGCCGGTGGTACGGCGGTGGCGCAGGAACAGCTTCTGCTTCAGCAGGCGGCGGCAGACCCGGTCCGCCTCCGGCAGGGTGCGCCGGCCCGCCTTGTCCCCCAGCGCGGCGAGAAGGCGGTCGGCCTCCTCCCGCGGGACGTCCTGCTTGACGAGCCGTTCGAACAGTTCGCTGTCGGGCAGCAGGTCGAGGCCCCCCGATGACGGCCTCCGCGACTCGTGCCGCCAACGGGCGAGGCCGAGCCTGCGGGCCAGGCGCACCCCCCGTGTCGGCAGCTCGGGCAGCTCCCAGTGGTACCCGGTCGGCCAGGGCGGCCGCCCGTCCGGGGACTGCTCCGGGGTCGCCTCCTGCGGTCCCGGCGTCTGTGCCGGACGGTGCTGCCGGGTGTGCGGTTGGGGCTGAGCGCGGGGTTGGGGCTGGGTGTGCGCGGGTCGGGGGGCATCGGTCGCCGGGCGGGCGGACGGTGCCGGCCGGGACGGCGACGGTGCCGTGGCGGACGTCGGCTCCTGGGCGGGCGTGCGCCGGGTACGACCCGTCGCGGGCGCGGAGTACGGCTGGATGCGCGGCCGTTGCGCACGCTGGTGCCCGTACAGCCGGTCCCGGTGCGGCCCTTCGTCCGCACCGGGACCGGACGCGTCGTCGGGCCCCGCGTATCCGTCGGACCCGTGGGCCGGGCCGGGGCCGCCGGTGGTCCCGGTGTCCGGCCGCAGGGTGTCCGAGGGTGTGTGGTGGTGGGCACCGGCGTACGGACCGGTGGAATCCGGCGGTCGGACCGCCGCCGTGCCGGCCCCCCGCCCGACCGGACCGCCCCCCGAGCCGCCGACCGGGTCGCCGACCGGGCCGCCGACCGGGCCGTAAGACTGAACGACCGGACCGTGCACGGCCTTTGCGGCCGACCCGCGAACGGTCTCCGGGCCGGGGCCAGAACCGGGACGGGGGCCGGAACCGTGAACTGCCGTCTCCCCGACGGGCCCATGAACGGTCTCCGGACCATGTCCGGGACCATGCCCAAGACCATGCCCGAGACCGGAACCGGGAACTGTCTCCGCGACCGGCCCGTGAAGGGGCTCCGCCCCGGTGCCCTGGAACGAATCCACCCCGGGTGCGTGGACGGGCTCCGCCATGGGCCCAGGGACGGGCCCCGCCCCTGAACCATGGACCGGCTCCGTCGAGGCGGTCGGAAGCGCACTCGTCGGCGCACTCGCGGGCGCCGTCGGCTGGTTCCGGGTGCCGCGGGCCGTCCCGAGCGACCGGCCCAGCGCGAGCAGCCGTTCGGGCACCGGGAGACCGGCGTCCAGGGGCACCTGCCTGAACAGCTTCCGCAGGTCGGCCGCGTAGTCCGGGTCCGACACGAACAGCCGGACCAGCTCCCTCGCGACCGCGTCGGCCTCGTCCTGCGGCGCGTCGTCGAGCGTGATCCGCTCCACCCGCGCGTCCTCGGTCGCCGACCTGCGCCAGCTCGGCACACCCACCACGCGCAGCCCATGGGTGTCAAAGGTGTCGCAGGTCGCGTACGTCCAGTAGTCCTGTCCGAACCAGTCGCCGAAGATGCCGCACAGCCCCCAGACGAGCAGCGGGGTCTCGTTCGCCCCGGCCGCGGAGAAGTCCGGGATCCGGACCGACATCAAGCGCTCCGGGGTGCGCAGCAGTTGGGCCGTCACCACGGTGAGCGGTCGCGCCACCGTGGGCACCCGCGCGCTGAACCGCCGCCACTCCCGGCCCGCCGTCTCGCCGAACGCGTCGGGCGCCGCCTGCCGCAGCCCGCGGACGCCGGTACCGGCCAGACCGGCGGCGGGCACCGGGAGTTCACCGAGCGTCAGACAGAACCGGGGCTTGAGGACGTTGCGGCCGCCGACCAGGGCATGGGACTCCGTACTGGTGCGGCCATGGGCGTCGGGGCCGCTCCTGCGGTTGATGACGACCACGTCACCGCTCCTGCTGATCTGACGGACCTGGCTCGGCCGCTCGCTCCCCTCCACCCGCAGCAGCGGCGCCAGTTCCTCTCTCAGCTCCTCGGCGCGCTCCCCCGCGCACGAGTACGCCACCGCGGTGATGCCCGTGCCGTCGCGGTCCCGGTTGCCCTCCCAGCGGAAGACGATCTGGTCGAGCCACTCTTCACTGCGCTGGTCCACGTCAGCTCACATCCCCATCGTGGACGGCCGGTGCGCCGGGTCCTCGGTCAGCAGTCCGCACATGGCGAGGATCGACAGCAGCGGGCCCAGCACCCGCCGGGAGCGCACCCCGTGCGGGAAGCGGCCGTTGGTCGGCTGGCCCCCGGTCGCGGAGGCGAAGTGCAGGGTGCAGCGCAGGGCGCTGTCGAACGGCCGCAGCCAGGCGGGCGCGGCATGGTGGCGCAGGAACGCGTACACGTCGCGGCTCTCCTCCCGCACCGCCCTCGGGTCGAACGGGGCCGTGGACGGCCGGCTGAGCCAGCGGTCCACGGGGGGTTCGAAGCGCAGCAGGTCCGCCTTGCCGACCACCAGGGCCGTCGCCACGTCGAGGTAGGCCCCCTGCCGGGGCAGCCGGTCGAGCACGGTCTCGAAGGCGGGGTCGCTCCGGCTGACGCGCAGGCCGTACCGCTCGCGCGGCTCGTCGAGTTGGGGCAGGCCGCAGGCGAGCAGCGGGTCGACGACGAAGACCAGGGCGTCGACGCCCACCAGGAAGCGCAGCAGCGCGTCCGTGCGGACCAGGTCCTCACCGCCGAGGTCGAAGAAGGCCACCGGCCGCACCTGGCCGTCCGCGCCGGTGAGCAGCAGCGCCTCGACGAACTCGGCGAACGGCGTCTGCCCGGTGGCCTCCAACTGCTCGCCGGCGCGCAGCGGCGCCACCCGTTCCTTGAGGAACACCGAGTGGTCGGCGGGATTCACCGACTGCCAGCGCACCCCGAAGGGCGCCAGGCAGCCGTCGGTGATCTCGGCGACCATCTGGGTCAGCAGATGGCTCTTGCCGGTGCCCGACGTGCCGACCATGGCGACGGTCAGCGGGCGGCCGTGGGTCAGGTAGGGCACGGGGATGTAGTGGTGGCTGACGCCCTCGGTGTTCCGGCAGAGCTGGAAGGCCCCGCGCAGGACGTCGGCGCGACGCAGGGGGTTGGTGAGACCGCTGGTGTCGAGGCGTTCGTACTGCGACTTCTCGTTGCGCACATGCAGGGCCCGCTCGTCGTAGACGACGATCTCCAGGCAGTACGGGCAGACGATCTGCCCGGGTTCGAGCCGTGCCGACGCTGCCGTCGTGACGCTCACCGGCGTCCCCTTCCGCTTCTGCCGCGCTCACGATCGGTGGTGCCGCCCAGCCAGCCGCGCAGGCGGCCCCGGTCCTGACCCGGCGGGATCGGGTTCTCCCGCGGTCTGTCGTCCGGGGGCGCGCCGTACTCCTGCGCCGCGCCCGCCCCCGGACCGCCCGGACCGCCGATGCCGGTGTGTCCGGCGGGTCCACCGGGTCCACCGGGTCCACCGGGTCCGGCGTCTCCGTCGATGCCGGCGGCCGCGCGCTTGCGGGCGAGCACGTCGTCGAACTCCCGGCGGTGCGGCTCCAGCGGGTCGGGACCGGCCATGAGAACGGTCGCCGGGTCCGGGTCCGGCACCAGCAGGCCGAGCAGCCGGGCGGGGGTCGGACGGTCCTCGGCCCGGGGGGCGAACGCGTCGCCGAGGCTCTGGGCCAGTGACCGGTAGGCGTCGAGGTCGGCCGGCGGACCGTCCGGTCGGCCCTGACGGCCGGCCACGAGCTGGTACATCAGCTGGGCCGTGCTCCACAGCGCGTCCCGCGCGTCGACCTCGCCGACCCCCGCCCGCTGCTCGGGCGACGCGTACGGCGCGGCGCCCCAGGGTGTCCTCGGGACACCGATCCGCGCGGTCGCGCCCAGGTCCCACAGCTGCGCCCGTTCGCCGTCCCAGCGGACGGCCGCGGGCACGATGCCCCGGTGGACCAGTCCGAGGCCCTCCAACAGGCGGACCGCGAGCACCAGATCGCGCTCGATGATCCGCTGGTCGGTGGTGGAGATGCCGTGGGTGAGGCCGGTGGCCGGCTCGCCCCGTGGGGTGGCGTAGATCAGGAAGGGCTCGGCCGCGTCCATGTCGTAGCCGACCGGGACCGGGAACAGGCCCTGGAACGGGCTCCCGAGGAAGGCGCGGTGGATCGTCAGGGCCGCACCGACCTCGGCCTCCAGCGCCTGGTACTCGTGCGGGTCGCGGACGTCGGCGGACGACAGTCTCACCTGTACGCCCTTCCACGCGTCGCCGAGCATCAGCTCCCGGGCCAGCAGGGGCGGCCGGACCACCCGTCGGAGCTCGGGGCCGAATCGGGCGGGAGCGCGGTGGCGCAGGCCGCCCGGGGTGGTGAAGGACAGGTCGGGCGGCATCTCGGTGCCGTCGGCCTGCGGGCCGAGGTCCCAGGTGACCGCGCCGCGGCCCGCCGACCGCGCCGTACGCTCGTTCACTCGCCCCCCTCGTCGCCGTAGCGGTCCCGGGCCTCGTCGCCGTAGCGGTCCCGGGCCGGGGACCGGTCGTCGGCCCATTCGCGCAGGCGGACCGGCCGCACCACCCCGGTCCGCAGCGGAACCAGCTTCAGCAGTCCGGCGTAGCGCCCGGTGGAGGTCCACACCGAGCGGCTGCGCATCCCGGGCGGGGTCGCCTCGGGACGCTGTCCGTCCGGCCCGGCGCCGCCGCCCGCCCCGCCACGGCCCTCCGTGCCGCTCCAGACCGCCTGGGGTGCGAACCTGATCCACTCCACACTGGTGGGATCCTTGCTGAGCAAAGGTGTCTGACGCGGTGACGCCAGATCGACGATGCGACGGCCCTGCGGGTCGGGTTCGATGGCGTCGGCCACTCGCTGGTGCCCGATGCCGAGCAGTCCCTCGGCGTTGCCCCGGCGCTCCACCGACCGGGCGTACGGCGGTGGCGAGACGACCCCCTGGGTGAAGAGATGACGGCGGGTCACCTCCAGCATGAGGCGCATCCGCTCCTCGACCCGGCTGAGCGCGGGGCCCGCGGCCTGACCCCGCGCGACGGCCCCCCAGTAGGGGTCGAGGGCGCCGACGAGGGTGTCGGTGAGGTCGCCCACCAAAGTGTCCACGAGCCTGGGACCGCCTTCGCCCGCCTCCCTGTCCAGCCAGCGCGGGCCGTCGCCGGACGCCCGGTCCGCCTGCGGGGCGTGCGGGCCGTAGCCGTCCGCGCCGTCGGTCCCGAAGGTCGGGGGCCCGTCGCCGGTGCCGCCGGACGTGGACGGCCGGGAGGTGGGATCCGGCTCCGGCATCCAGCCGGGCCGGGCGAAGCCGTCGTCGGGGTCCGCGGACCGGCCGGGGCCCCGGCCGTCCGGTCCGGGGGCCTCACGGACGGGGTCCTGCCAACCCCCGGCCGTCGACGCGGCGAGGAAGTCCGGCTCCCCACGACGGTGTTCGAGCTCCTCGACGGTGGCCGCCGCGCCGCGCAGCGCGCCGGCCACCATACGGGCGGCGTTCGCGCAGTGCAGGCGCTCGTCGGCGGCCCAGCGCTGGCGCAGCACCGCTTCCGCGAGCAGCGCGTCGAGGCCGTCCAGGGCCCGGCGGGCGTCGTCCGCGCCGGTCAGCTCCCACCAGCGGTCCAGGGCCCGGCGTCGGCGCAGGACCACCAGGGCGACGGCCAGGGCCACGCCGCACAGGGCGCCCAGCAGCCCCGCCCAGGGCGGTACGGACACCCCGACGGCGCCCAGCAGCGCCCCGCCGACGGCTCCCACGGCTCCCGCCGCGGCCTGCGCGGCCGCTCCGGCCGCCCCCGAGCCCGCCGCGGGGCGGCCGGGCTGCCGCAGGCCGGTCAGGAGGCTGCCGCCGACCAGGACCAGCAGGACGGCGAGCGCGGCGAGGGTCCCGGGCCAGGGCCACAGGGCGGCCGACGCGCAGGCGGCCAGGGCGCCGGCCAGCTGTCCGGGGCTGGTCGTGGAGACCGTGAAGTCCTGGTCGGCCGAGACGAGTTCGGGCAGTTCGGGCGGGCAGCGCCGGTCGGCCTCGGCGAGCAGCCCCGCGCTCGACGCGGGTGCCACCTGCTCGGAGAGGGCGGCGAAGCGTTCGGCGACGCTGCGCAGGGCCAGCCGCTCGGCGAGCATCCGTTCGGCGAGCCGGTGCAGACCGTCCCCGACGGCCTCCCGGCTGCCCGTGTACGGCGGGACCCGGACCCCGAGATCGGCCAGGGCCAGCGCCGATTCGGGGGTGGCCGGGGAGGCTCCCGCGGCGCCCTCCTTGAGGGCTCGGGCGACCAGCGCGCGGTACCCGGCGAGGGTGCGGGAGGCGGTGTCGAGGGCCGAGGCGACGGCACGCCGGCCGGCTCCGAAGAGCAGTCCGCTGCCGCTGCCGAGCTGTGCCCAGGCCGCGCAGGCGTCGTCGAGGGCGTCGACGCAGGCCGTGTACGCCCGGTCGGCCGGGCCGCCCGGGACCCGGTGGCCCGGGACCGGTCCGGTGGGCCGGCCCGCGGCCAGTTCGTCGACCGGCTTGGGGAGTTCGATCCGGGCGGTGTCCTCGCCGTCCGTCGACAGCGGGGTGCCGGAGGACCGCTCACCGGCGAACCGGTTCAGTGCCTCGCGCCACGCGCGCGCCCGGGCGGCGCCTGACAGGTCGTGCTCCAGCACGCGGACACCGGGCACCGCCACGGCGTCCGGGAACCTGGCGAGCGTGTCCAGGGTCTCGTCGAACAGCGCCCGCAGCAGGTCCACGAGGACGGCCAGCGCCTCCGGGTCGTCGGCGCCGACGGGGTCGCCCGCGGTGCGGGCGGCCCGCAGGTCCCCGGCCCAGAGCAGTCCGGAGTCGGGGCCGTGCAGCGCCGCCGGCCGCAGCAGGCGACGGCTGAGCCCGGCGCCCGGCCCGGCGTCGGGGTCCGACTCCAGGGCGACGGGGAAGTCGTCGTACGAACCGGTCGGCGCGTCGGTGTCGGCCGCGCCCGGCAGATCGCCGATGACGAGGCCGAGCATCCATGCCTTGGCTCCGTAGCCGAGGACCTTCTCGTACAGGCTGTGGTGGTCCGTCAGCCCGCGCGGGGTGTCCAGCAGGAGGAACCGGTAGTGCCCGTCGCCCGGTTCGGGCAGCCCCTCGTGCCTGAGCTGCTTCTGGACGGCCCTGCGCAGTGCGCCGGGGGCCGTCAGCCGGTGCGCTCCGGACCGCAGGTCCAGCACGATCACCGCGTGTGCCCCGTCCCTGACCTCGCTCACTCGGGGTCACGCTCCCAAGGGTCGCGGGCCGCACGGTTCCCGGCCGTACGGTCGGGCGTGTGGTCCGGTCCGGACCCGCCACCGGAGTCGCTCCACGTGGACTCGCTCCCCCCGGATTCGCTCCAGGTGGTGTCACGCCAGACGGAGTCGCCCGGCGCCGGGTCGGCGGGGCCGGGGTGGCCCCCGGCGGAGTCGCCCGACCCGGAGTCGTTCGACGTGGTCCAGGGGAAGTCCTGCTGGGGGTGCAGGAGGCGGCCGTCGTCGGCGGCGCCCGATCCCGAACCCCGATCCGGACCGGAGCCGGAACTCCAATCCGAACCAGAACCGGAGCCGGAACCCCGACCCGAACCAGAACCGGAGCCGGAGTCGGAGCCCGGGCTCCGATCCGAGCCCGAACCCCCGTCATGCGAGCCGGACTTGGTGAGGCCGTCGCCCAGCCACGGGAACTCCTCGGCCGCCGGGGCGTCCACCGCGTCGGCGCGGTCCGCGTCCCGGGGCTCCGCCCAGGCGGTGGACGCCCCGGCCGCCGCGCCGGAGGACGCGCCGCCGGACGGCCGGGAGTCGGCGGGTGCGCGCCGGGGGCCGGGGTCGGGCTCGCCCGTCAGCCGCTCGGGCCAACGGGGTTGCTCGGGCCAGTCGGAGAAGTCGTACCGACTGGTGGCGGTCGCTTTCCGCTCCGCGGCGGAAGGCTCCGCGGCCGGCTCGGCGGCAGGTGGAGGCTCGGCGGCAGGTGGCTCGGCGGCAGGAGATCCGGCGGTACGCCGGGGCACTGCACGGTCCTCGCGGGCTCCGGCACGGTACGGTCCGTCGGCCTCCTCGGAGCGCGCCCGGGGCAGCCGCGTGGTCCCCCAGTCGTCCTTCTCGGCCGTGCGCCGCGGCGCACGCGGCGGCGCGGACGGCCCGGGATCCGTCGCGGTGAAGCGACCGTTGCCCATCGTCGCCGCCAGCGACCGCAGGTTCGGCTGGAGCGCCCGCTTCTCGGTGAACGTCACCTCCAGGGCACCGGGCAGGGTCTCGGCCCAGAACTGGCGCAGCGGAGCGATCCATTCGGCGGACCAGTGCCCGGACTGCTGCTCCAGCTTCTCCAGCAGCTGGAGCTGACGCGGCGCGATCTCGTTCACGAACTGCACGAACAGCGGGTCGGGGGTGCTGCCGGAGAGCGACAGGCCCTTGGGCTGGACCCGCATCAGGACACCGCAGTAGTCCTCCACGATGCGGCCCTCGTCCAGCAGCGCCCAGCGTTCGTAGGAGCGCAGCAGTCCGGCCCAGCCGGAGATGTCGCCCTGGTAGTCGTCGAGCCGCAGCGTCATGCCGGGGACGTCGGGGCCGTCCTCCTCGTACAGCCGGACCCGGACCCGGGACGGCGAGTCGGTGTCCCCCTCGACGACGGTGAGCTGGCCGTTCCACATCGCGCACAGCAGGCGGTGCAGGATGTGCCGGCGGTCCTCCTCGGTGCTGGCCAGCCAGTCGTCGCGGTAGCCGAGCCGCTGCCGCCAGCTCAGCACGTCCTCGCTCTGTTCCACGTCGCGGGCCCTGGCCCAGCGGCGCAGTACGTTGCGGGCCTCGGGGACCTCGGTCAGGCTCATCTCGCTGCGGAAGAGCACGACGGTGATCGAGTCCGTCTCGACCCCGCGGAACTCGATCGAGCGCTTGCCGTCCCTGGGCAGCAGCAGGGACTTGCGCAGGTACTCCTCGACCGCGTCCTTGTTCTGGATGCGCGGGTAGACGATCAGGACCTTCAGCGGTCCGCCGCCCTCGGGGACGAACCCGTGCGGAAGCAGACCGGCGATCTTGAACCGGAACTGCTCCAGCGCGGTCTTGCCGACCTCCTCGGCGGCGTCGCCGACCCCGGCCGCGGCGCTCAGCAGCATCGCCATGGAGGGCAGCAGCGGACGCTCGTCGGCCTGCATGCCGCTCTCCGCGAAGAGCGTCTTGACCCGTTGCTCGACCGCGGCCTTGACGGTCGCGACGGCCGCGGCGGGGTTGCGCCGGCCCGCGGTGTACGAGGACTGCCAGCAGTCGGCGTCGACGAGTTTGAGCAGCAGCGCCGACTCGTCGTCGTTGTCCCGCAGGCCGACCCGCTTGATCAGACGCTCGCGCAGGTCGTCGTAGAAGTCGCGGAGGTTGCTCTGCGGCGGCAGCAGGTAGGAGACGCCGGTGCGGTCGTCGTAGAGCTCCTGCACCTGTTCCTGGAAGGCCCTGGGCTCTTCCTCCACATGCTTGCGGAACGCCTCGACCAGCAGGCTCAGTTCGGCGTTGAGCGCCGCGGCGGCCGGACGCCAGCGCTGCTCCTGGCGTCGCCACCCCTCGTGCCAGACGACCCGGCTGCGCCACTGGTACCAGCGGTCCTGCGCCTCGACGGCCGCCACCACGTCGGCATCGCCCCAGTGGGCCTTGGACAGGCCGCCGATCCGGCCCTTGATCCGGGGGACCGGGGGCGGTTGCACGTCCACGCCCGCCGGGCGTGCGGGCTGCCGGCCGCGGTTGTCGAGCATCCCGAGGAAGCCGAGCACGGTCACCGGGTCCGGGTCGCCAGGCACCCCTTTGACGATCCGTTCGGCCTGGAAGAGGTCGGCGGAGCGCAGCACCCGCTCCAGCGCCGCGCGGGGCGCGAACTGCTCGGCGAGCGCGGGGGCGCGCCGGTCCACCTTGCGCCGCAGGTCGTCCAGGAGGCCCTGCATGTCGCTGATGCGGTCGCGCAGGGCCTGTTCGATGGCGATCCCGCCGCGGGGCAGCGGGTCGGGCTCGGGTACGGGGAGGGCTTCGCGGGTCCACAGTTCGTCCAGGCCCGAGTCGGCGAACATCTTGCGGACGGTGCCCGCGTACTCGTGGCTGGCCTTGGCGACGGGTTCGGTGAGCCGGCGTACGGACATGGCCAGCATCCGGGAGGAGACCAGCGCGGCCAGTTCGTCGAGGGGTGCGGTCATCGAGGCGACCAGGCTGGTGGACACCCCGCGGTGGCCGATGCCGGAGGCGGCGCGTACGGCGCGGTGCAGGCCGCGGTTGATGAAGCTCGCGGCGAACGTCTGGTAGTCGTCGTCGGCGCGGGCGCGCGGGCCGGTGCCGTCGCCCAGTTCGGTGCCGACGAGCGACATCACCAGGGAGACGATGGAGCGGCGCAGGTCGTCGGGGCGGATTCCGGCGGTGCGGCTGAACAGGAAGGCGGTCGGCACCATGCCGGTGCGCAGCCGGATCGGGTGTACGCCCGGGTAGCGGATGTGGGTCGCGGCGTCCAGGTCGGTGTCGCCGAGGTCGGACTCGGCGGTCGGCACGTTCTGTTCGTCGACCAGCCGGAAGAGGTCCACCGCGGCGCGCGCGGCGTTGAGTTCGGCCTCGCGGCCGCCGCCGGAGGAGGTGGGGAAGGCGGACGGCATGACCACCAGGGGGTAGATCCGGGCGCCGGTGAAGTTCTTCGCCCGGAACGCCTCCCCGATCAGGTGGAGGTAGTCGAGGAAGATGCCGGCTCCGGTGCCGCCGGCCACCGAGAAGGCCACGAACACGTCGCAGCCGGACATCGGCCCGCCGCCGAGCTGGCTGAGTTCGCCGCCGGAGCGGCTGATGGCGTCGATGGCCTGGAGCAGCGGCCCCATGACCGGGTCGAGTCCGTTGCGCAGGGTGCCGAACAGGGCGGCGCGGCCGACCGTGGGCAGTTGGCCTGCGCCGTTGCGCAGCGGGGTGACCTTGGGCTCGCCGGTGCGCGGCGGCAGCCAGCCGCTGACCTCGTCGCGCATCACCGCGCGCAGTTCCCGGGTGACCTCGGGGGAGCTGTCGTGGTCGGGGAGCAGGTCGTGGGTGGCGCGGGCGGTGCGGCCGTAGGCGGCGCGCAGCGCGTTGTCGGCGCTGAGGTGGGGCAGTCGGGCGAGTTCGGACTCGCTGAAGTCCGCGTAGACGAACTGGAGGCACTCCGGCAGTTGGTAGCGCAGCGGAATGCCGAGCGGGTTGAGCGCGGTCCCGTCGGGTCCGCACAGTTCGGCCCGCAGCCGTCGCTCCAGCTCGGCTCCGACCAGTCCGCCGGTGCCGCCCAGACCGACGAACAGCATCGGCTGGAAGATCTTCATATGGTGGTCCTCCGCCGGGGCGCGGGGCGTCCCGGTCGCTGGTGGTCGAGTACGGGTGGGGGGACCGCGGTCGTCGAGGCGCGGTCCGGTGGGGCGGGGCGGGCGGCGGCTCGGGGTGCCGCCCGCCCGGTGGGGTGTGCGGGGCTGCTCCGGTGGTGTGGGGCGGTCCCTCAGATGTCGGGGTGCTCCTGGTCCGGTGCGCTCGCCGCGTACGAGCCGGTGTGGTCCCTCGATGAGGAGGCGCCGGCCTTGGTGGGGGTGCCCCCGGGCGTCCGTGGCCTGCCGACGAAGGACGGGCCGCCGCGTCGGCCCGGGTCGGGGCGGCGGCCGCGGCCGTCGGCGATCCGCAGCGAGAGGGTGCCGGTGAGGGCCAGTTGTTCGCCGAGGCGCAGGGTCCGCTCGCCCTGGCCGCCGGCCCGCAGCACCACTCCCCCGGCGAGGTCGCGCCGGAGCGCGTAGGTGCCCCGGTCGCGGCGTTCGATACGAGGGTTGTCGGTGGCCGCGTCGACGAGGTCGAACTCGTACCGGTTGCCCCGACCGGTCTTGGCCTTGCGGCTGCACACGAGGGTGCCGTCGGCGCCCAGGAGTTCCAGGAGGAGTCCGCCGGGGGCGATCCGCAGACGCTTGACGCGGCGGCGGGAGAGCAGCAGGGCGACGGCGGCGACGAGGACGAACGCGCCGGGGACGATGAGCTGCCACCAGGCGTCCCAGATGCGCTGCAAGGTGCCGGGCACGGCGGTGACGGTGATGCTGAGCGGTGCGTCGTCGAGGACCCGGGTGCCGTCGGCGGCGGTGACCTTGCCGCCCAGGGCGGTGCCGTCCTCGTCGACCGGCGCGCCGAGCGCGTCGGCGTCGGCGACCCGGACGGTGACGTCGAGCGTGCGGGCAGCGCCCGGTTCGACGGGCACCTCGGCGGGGTCGACGCTCAGGCCGGTGCCCTCGGCGTCGGCGACGGCGAGCCGCACGGTGTGTGCCGTCGTGTCCCCGTTGCTCACCTTGAGCGTGCCCGTGACGCTGCCGCCGGGGTGGACGGTGGCGGCGGGGATGTCGAGCACGGCGCCGAACTTCGCGTTCGGCGGGGCGATGCCGGTGGGGTAGGAGCGGGTGTCGGGCCGCAGGCCCACCGACTGGACGGTGCTGGAGAAGAGCAGTTCGCCGGTGGCGTCGCGGGGCACGGTGACGGTCCCGGAGTAGACGCCGTCGAGGCCGTGCTCGTCCTGGCCCCGGCCGTCGTCGGTGAGGGTGATGGGGACCTTCCGGGTGAACCCCTTGCCGGTCAGCTGCCCGGAGACGGTGATCCCGCGCAGGTCCCGCTCGTCGAGTTTGACGCCGGCCCGGGTCAGGACCTCGACCTCCACGCGGGTGCGGTCCCCGGCGCTCGGGGAGGGCTTCTCCAGCCGGATGTCGGAGCGCACCGCGCCCTGCCACAGGACGCTGATGCTGGCGGTGCGGTCGCGGTGTCCGGCGGGTGCGTCGAGGTGCACCCGCCAGGCGCCGGCGAGGGGCCGGGTGATGCGCAGGGACTCGACCGACTTGCCGCGCCCGGTGAACTCGAAGGACGACTCCTCGTCCCCGGCGCCGTCGCCGGAGTCGGTGATCCGGTGGCCCTCGGGGTCGTAGTACGTGGCGGTGACCAGGGGGTCGCCCTTGGAGACGACGATGGTGCCTTCGGTGGCCAGCGGGGAGACCCGCACGGTGAGGTCGCCGGGGGGCCTGGTCCGCGAGCCCGGGTCCCGGTAGAGGCAGCGGGCGGCGGCGAACGCGGTCTCCAGGGCCCTGCCGAGGTTCTCGGCGTCGACGACCTCCGCCCGCGGTCTGGTCTGCGGGAGGTCCCGGCAGCCGTTGCGGTAGCCACCGGCTGCCATCTCGTCGAGGCGCTTGCGGTCGACGGCCCTGCCGAAGCCGAGCGGCCGGATCTGCACCTGGGCGTCGGCGGCCTCCCGCAGGGCGCGGGTGAGGTCCTCGTTCGCCTGCTCGTCCCGGGTGCGGTCGTCGAGGCCCTTGTAGCGGTAGCTGTCCTTGACGTCGAGGTAGCCGTCGGTGAGCAGGAACAGCACCCGGGGCCGCCCGGGGTCCGGCGCCTCCTTCAGCCGGGTGACGCCCTGGCGGATCGCGGAGATGAAGTCGGTGCCGGAGCCGCCCTGGGGGGTGCGCTCGCGCAGCTGTCCCGCGCAGTCGCCGATCTGCTCCCGGCCGACGGTGTCCAGCTGCCGCATCGGGCAGACCTCGTCGACGGGTGACTGGGTCGCGGTCCTGGCGTCGGCGAAGCCGTACACCACCATCCTCGACCGGGACGAGGGGTCGCTGACGGCGATCGCCGCCACCGCGTCCTTCTCCCGGTCGAGTTCCCCGGCCCCGAGGCTCGCCGACTCGTCGACCGCGACGGCGTAGTCGACGGGGGCGTCGGAGGCGTCCGTCGCGGCCGGGGCCGCGGCGACGGGCCGGCCCTGCCCCGCCGGACCGGCGCCGAGGGCCGACGGTGCCGCCCCGGGGACCGCCGCCGCCGGCAGTGCCGCGGCGGGCAGCGCGGCCGCGGCGAGCGCCACCGCGGCGAGGCGGTACGCCCTTGCGCGCACCGCGCGGAGCGGGTGCTCCTTCGTCGTCGAGACGCGTGCGCACGCACGCCCGACCGCCCCCGTTTTATACGTCACGCTTGGCTCCCCACGCATCCGAAGCCCCCCGAAATTCCCCGCATTCCGACGACCGCCGGAACGACATCCCTTCGGTGGCGTCCTGCACGACGAGATTAGTCTCACCGGGCCACGCTTTCGGCCTGATTCCCCTCTTTCCCCGACAGATAAAGCGACCACTCTTAATTAGCGATCATCCGAAAATATATTTCGCCTTTTCGAGCACGCTCGCCGTCATTGCCCGTTCATTCATGACCCGTTTCCGATCGGCTGTTGAGCCGGGCCGCGCGCAGCCGCTCGGCGAGCCCGTGCTTGCCCTTGGCGACCGCGGCCCGGCGCAACGTCTCCAGGTCGACCTGCCCGAGCTCCAACTGCCGGGAGAGGGAGTCGACCCGGGCGCGCAGACCGGCGGGGTCGTGGCGCAGCCGGGCGCCGAACTGCCGGTCGAGGCGTTCGACGAGGGCCCAGGCCCGGGTGTCCCGGTCCTCGCACCAGAACTGGAAGAACGAGCCGCCGAGCACGACGAACCCGCCGATCCGGTGCAGCCCGACCGGACCGTCCGCCCCGACGCGGTCGCGGGGCAGCGTGACGCGCCAGGCCCCCTGCGGGTCCCGTACCGGCGGATACTGTCCGATGTCCTGTTCGCTGAGCCAGCCGGTGATCCGCTGCTCGACCGACCGGGCGGCGGCCAGTTCCTCGTTCCGCAGGGCGTGCCCGCACTCGGGTGTCTGTTCGCACGCGGCCGACAGGAGGACGTCGTGCTCGCCGTCGTGGGCCCGGGTGTACACGAGCTGGCGGGTCCGGCCGTCGTCCTCGACCGCGCGCACGACGTACGCGGGCAGGTGCAGGCACTCCGGTGCGCCCACCCGCTCCAGGTCGTCGACGCCCGCGGGCAGGTTGAAACCCTCCCGTCCGGGGGCGTCCGCAAGTTCCCGCACGGCCTCGTCGCGGAACGGGTGCGCCATCAGCCGGTGCGGCCGGCTGCCGCGGTGCCAGCCGACCGCCGTGCCGTCGTGGGGGACGCGGACGACGGTGTCGTTGCGGTAGTGGGCGGTGGTCAGCGGACCGGAGCGGAACCCGTCGAAGTACAGGCTGCGCCGGTCGCCGTGCGTCACCGTGTAGCGCTTGCCGTCCTTCACCGACCGCCGGCCGAGCGCGGTGAGCGCGAGGCGGCCGTCCTCCTCGGTGACGTGGTCGATCGCGGTCAGGAAGGCCAGCGCCCGGTCCACCAGGGCGGGGTCGAGCGCCAGGAAGGAGGCGAGCTCGCCCGCGGTGGCGAGCCCGGCCTCGGCGATGCCGCGTTCGACGAAGCGGTCGATCAGGTCGTAGGGCTGCGCCTCGGTGACCGTCGCCCGCACCTGCACGCACCACACGGGCAGCAGCACCGCGTGGATGCCGGTGGGCCGCAGGCCCAGGGTGAACGCGGCGTTCTCCAGGGCCAGGTACGGCGGACACGGCGCCGCCGGGGTCGCTCCGCTCATCGGCCGCCGCCCTCCGTCCCGATACGGCTCACCGGCCGCCCTCCGTCCCGACACCGTCCAGCAGCGCGCGGACCTCGTCGTACGACCGCAGTTCGCCGTGTGCGGCGACGTGCTCGCGCAGCGCGCGGACGAGGTCGCGAAAGCCCGGGTCCCGGGCCCGGGTCAACGTGGACAGGTCCCCCACCAGCACGAGCTGGCGGCGGGCCCGGGTGAACGCGACGTTGGCCCGGCGGAGTTCGTCCAGGAACCCCACCCGGCCGGCCGGGTTGCTGCGGGTGAAGCCGTAGAGGATCACGTCCCGCTCGCCGCCCTGGAACGAGTCGACCGTGCCGAGGTTCTGCCCGACGTGTTCCGCCCGGCCGGTCCGCCGGGTCAGGGCCGTACCGATCAGCGCGGCCTGGGCGGCGTACGGCACGATCACCGCCCACTCCTCGCCCCGGGCGGCGTAGTGGGCGGCGAGCAGGGTGAGCAGATGGGCCTCGGCCGGGTTGACGTACCCCGTCCGGGCGCCGCCCGACGGGTCGGCCGCGTCCTGTTCGAAGCGTCGGCCGTCCGGCAGCCGCGAGGTGTCGACGAACACCATCGGGCTGCGGAACAGCAGGGAGTCGTGCGGCAGGCCGGTCCCCGCGGGGGTGCGCAGTCCGCCCCCGTAGAACGCGCCCGAGACGAAGTCGGCGACGACCGAGGGCATCCGGCGCTGGTTGGTCAGCGACACGACGGCCGAGCCGGGCAGGCGCGGTTGCAGCATCTCCAGGGCGCTCGTGGCCAGCAGGGCGGTGACGTCCGGATCGGCCCGGCGCCCGCCCCGGCCGCCGGCCTCGGCGTCCAGGTAGGGCGGCAGCTGCCGGTGGTCCCCGACCAGCACCGCGCGGCGGGCCCGGACGAGCGGGACGAGCAGGTCCGGGACGGCGATCTGGCCCGCCTCGTCGACGACGGCGAGGTCGAAGCCGAGGCCGGTCAGCTCGGGGCGGGAGGCCACCCCGATGCAGGTGGCGGCGACCACGTGGGCGTACCGGACGAGTTCCGTGTGCAGTTGCCCGGTCGCCGACGCCACCTCGTCGTGCCACTCGGCGAGCAGGGTGTGCCGGGCCAGCAGGCCCGGCAGCCGTCGCGTCAGGCTGTCGTACAGCCGGATCAGGTCCCGGTCGGCGGCAGCGGGGTCCGCCGTCGGCGGGATGAGGTCGGGCGGGGGCTCCCCGGCGGCCGCGAGCAGGGTCCGGCAGCGCCCGGCCGCCCGGAGCGCCTCGGCGCGGCAGTCCGCGGCGCGCCCGGCGGTCTCCTCCAGCGCCCGGCGTGCCGTGCGCACGGCCGGGACGTCGCGGGTGGTCTCGTCGAGGACGCGCTCGGCCTCGGTCAGGTCCCGTCGGTGGCGCGCCTGTCGCCCGGCGAGCGCGGCGGCGGCCGCCGCCGCGCGGTCGAGCCGGCGCTCACGGCGCCGGACGAGGAACCGGAAGACGAAGCCGACCGCCCGCAGGCCGGTGCGGCGCAGGGCCGCGTCGCGCGACCGGGTGAGCCGTTCGGTCCTGCGGGTGCCGCGCTCCTCCTCCCGGTCGAGGCGGCCGCGCTCGGCGAGCAGTTCGTCCACCCGCGTCAGGGCGGGACCGCCCACGGCCCGCCTGGCCCCGTCGAGCGCGGCGCGCCGGGCCGCCTCCTCGGCCGCGAGCGTGCCGAGCCGGTCGAGGAGCCGGCCCAGGGTCTCGTACCACTCCTGGACCGCCTCGATGTCGCCCCGGGCGGCCAGCCGGGTCTCCAGCCGGCCGAGGATCTCCTGCCGCAGCCCGGCCGCCTGCTCCTCCAGGAGGTAGGGCCGGCCCTCGGGGGTGACCCTGGACTCGTTGCCGACCCGGACGACGACGAGGTCCTTGGGGAGCCGGCCGAGGACGTTGTCCACCGCCCGGTTGCTGTGGGAGGCGATCAGCACGCGCTCCCTGGTCCGCCGGGCGGCGACGGCTCGGGCGATCTCGCCGATCACCCGGGTCTTCCCGGTGCCGGGCGGTCCCAGCACCAGCATCAGGTCCTCGGCCGAGAGGGCCCGGCGGAAGGCGTCCGTCTGGGCGGGGTCGAGCGGCTCGCCGAGGGCGTCCGGGGCCGGGCGCGACGGGCGGACCCGGTGGTCCACCAGGACGTCCAGCAGGTACGGGTTGAGCGACCGGCGCTCGCGCAGGATCCGCACCGCCTCGCGCCGTCGTTCGTGGACCGCCTGTCCGGTGGAGAGCTGGAGGGCGCCCTGCCGCGGCACGCCGTCCCAGTCGACGGCCCGGTCGAACGCCACGGTGACCGAGGTGCCGCCCGCGGGGGCGCGGACGACCTGTCCGCGCAGTTCGCGTTCGCCGCCGATCTGCACGCAGGCGCCCTCCTCGGGTCCCCGCCCGACCGCCAGGTCGAAGGTGTAGACCGCCCGGGTGCCGTGCCGCCGCTCGCCCGCGGCGCGGGCGGCGCGATAGGGGAAGTCGCCGGTCCCGCGCGCCCGGTCGGCGGCGATGTCCTCGACCATGTCGACGGCCCGCTCGACGGTGTCGAGGAAGCGGACGTGCCGTTCGGCGAGTTCCGGCGCGCCGTGCCGCGCGGCCAGTTCCTCGGTGAGCCGTCGCCACGCGTCCGCCAGCAGCGGCCAGTGCGTGTCGCTGCCCGCGGGGGTCCCGGCGTCGGGGTGGCGGGCCAGCCAGCCGCCGGGCCGCACCAGCAGGCAGCCGCGCTCGATGTCGCGATGGTGCCGGAAGGCGAGCGGGAGGACGGCGGCCACCCGGTAGGCGCCCTGTTCCCGCCTGCTGCGGTACAGGCGCGCGACGTAGGACCTGCCGTACAGCAGCAGGCTGCGGTCCCCGCCGGGCCGTCGGGGTTCGGCGACGATCGCGGGTACGCCGCTCTCCCGGCCGCGCAGGTCGGCGGCGAGGTCGTGGACGTCCTCGGGCAGGTGGTCGGACCGTCGGCGCAGCAGCTCGGCTTCGAGGGTGGCGCCGGGGACGAGGACGAGGTTCCCGGGCACGTCCACGGTGCGTCGGCGCATTCAGTCTTCTCCGAGCAGGTCGTCGCGGGCCGCGCGCAGGGCGGTGCCGAGGGCGCGGGCGGTGGGACGCCCGCCGGGGTCCTCCGCCAGCGCCGCGCGCAGCGCGCGGTCCAGGCTGTCGGGGGCGCGCTCCAGCCGGGAGGTCGGCGGCGGGGCTTCCTGCGGCTCAGGCGGCCGGCCGGTGGCCAGGTGGTAGGTGAGGGCGGCCAGTTGGTACACGTCGGCGGGCGGGCCGACGAGGCCCGGCCGGTGGCCGCCGCGCCACTGTTCGGGCGCCCGGTAGGGGGTGGGTCCTTCGCCGGGGCGCGGGGCGTGGGCGGCCAGGCCGAGGTCGCGCAGGATCAGCCGTCCGTCGTCGCGCTCCAGGATGCCCGTGGGGGTGAGGTGGCGATGGGTGGCGCCGGCCCGGTGCAGCGCGGCCAGGGTGTCGCACAGTCCCGCGATCGCGGCGAGCAGCCGGGCCAGCCGGCCGGCGTTCAGCGGGGCGGGCCGGCCGGCGAGCCACCCGCTGTGCAGCGTGCCGCAGCGGCGGCCGGACCGGGTCAGCGGCCAGGGCAGGGTGAGCACGGCCCGGCGGTCGCCGATCCGCTCGTACCGTCCGGGGCCCGGCAGGCCCCGAGCGCGTCGGTGGATCCGGCCGAGGAGGTCGTGTTCCCGGCCGAGCGCGGCCAGCGCTTCCAGGGCGTCGGGGGTGGGCTGCCGTACTTCGGCGTGCCGCAGCCAGACGTAGGGCGAGGCGGTGCCGGCCGCGGACGGCTCCAGCCGGCGGGCCACCGCCCGGTGCCGGACGAGCGCGTGGTCCGGGGAGGGCTCCTCGTCGAGGAGCTCGTCGTGCAGCAGATACCGGCAGGCGGGCGTGGCCAGCGTGCGTCCGCCGGTCCACGGCTGCCCGGGGGTCCACGGCTGCCCGTCCGGCCCCGCGGACGACGGCGGCGAGGCGTACGGTGCCGGGTACTGTGCCGGATACGGCGACAACGGACGGGGCGACGTCGGCGGGGGCGGCCAGGGGGCGGGCGCCAGGTGCGCCGGTGGGTCCGGCGTCCGGGGCGGCGCGGACTCGCTGCGGTGGACCAGGGAGGCCGAGGGCGCGGCCGGCACCCGGAAGCCCTCGGGTACGAAGAATCCGTCCGGTACGAGGAACCCGTCCGGGTCGGAGGCGGCGTAGGGGTCGAGGAAGGCGTACGGGTCCGGGGACGCGCCCGGCTGCTCGCCCTCGGCCGCCAGCTCGCGGACGACGCACAGGGCGAACGCGGCCGCGTTGCGGGCGGCGACGGTCTGCCAGTCGGCCTCGTCGCTCCGCCGCTTGGTGCCGTCGGCCCGGTCGCTGATGCCGCGCACGATCAGCGCGGGCAGCCGGTTGCTGAGGTGGGCCGCCTGGGCCACCCCCGCGCCCTCCATCTCGACGGCCACCGCGTCCTGGTAGTGCCGGTCCAGCAGCCGCCGCAGCCCGGACTCCGCCGCGTCGGAGACGACCTCTCCGGCGGCGATCGGCTTGAAGTGGACGGCCGGCGGGCCGTGTCCGGCGCCGGTGCGGGGCCGTGCCCCCGACCACGTGCTGTCGCGGTCGACGAACCGGGCCAACTGCTCCAGTTCGTGCGGGGCCTGCCAGGACACGGGCCGTGGCGCGAATCCCCCGCCGGTCTCCTTGCCGCCGTGGTAGGCGTACACCTTGGTCGGTACGACGACGTCGCCCAGCGCGATGTCCGGTCGCAGTCCGCCCGCGACGCCGACGAAGAACAGCGCGCAGGGGGCGAACGCCTCGATGGCGCGGCTCGCGAGCACCGCGGAGGCGTGGTTCCCGGCCCCGGTCTGCGCCAGCACGATCTGCCACGGCGTGCCGTTGAGCCGGCCCACCTCGAACACCGTGCCCTGGTGGCTCGGGCCCCTGCGCACGGAGACCAGGCGTTCGCGCACCGCCCGGTACTCCACGGGCAGGGCGGTCAGCACCAGGACGGGCCCGGTCGGCGTCCGCGTACCGTTCACGGCATTCCCCCGCTGAGATATTTCCCGATGACCTGACGGACGGCACCGCGCACGCCAAGGCAGGCGACCATACTCCACGGCGCGCCACGCCCGGCGCGCGATGGGAATTCCGCACAAGGAAAGGCCGGGAAACCGAAATCGAAATACCATCACACGATCACGAACAAAGCACATCCGATCATCGGCTTTCCTCGATGGAAAAAGCCGAGCGAGGTTCCGACCCCGCCGTCACAGGACGCCCGGTGGTCTGATCCAGCCCAGTGACCGCTCGACGGCCCGCTGCCAGTTCTCGTACTCCGACACGCGGCGGGCGGGGTCCATGTCCGGCAGCCACTGCGCCGCCCGGTGCCAGTTGTGCCGCAGGACCTCCAGGTCCGGCCAGTACCCGGCGGCGAGCCCGGCGGCGTAGGCGGCGCCGAGGGAGACCGTCTCGGACACCATGGGACGCACCACGGGCACGTCGAGCACGTCGGCCACGAACTGCATCAGCAGATTGTCCGCGGTCATGCCCCCGTCGACCTTGAGTTCCCGCAGGGCGACCGAGGAGTCGGCGTTCATGGCGTCCACCACCTCGCGGGTCTGCCAGCCGGTGGCCTCCAGGACGGCCCGGGCCAGGTGCCCCTTGGTGATGTACGAGGTGAGGCCGACGATGACCCCGCGCGCGTCGCTGCGCCAGCGGGGTGCGAACAGGCCGGAGAAGGCGGGGACGATGTAGCAGCCGCCGTTGTCCTCGACCGTCCGCGCGAGGGTCTCGATCTCCGGCGCGCTGCTGATCAGCCCCAGCCGGTCGCGGAACCACTGGACCAGGGAGCCGGTGACGGCTATCGAGCCCTCCAGGGCGTAGACCGTGGGCTCGTCCCCGATCTTGTAGGCGATGGTCGTCAGCAGCCCGTGCCGGGAGCGCACGAGATCGGTACCGGTGTTGAGCAGCAGGAAGCTGCCGGTGCCGTACGTGCACTTCGCCTCGCCCGGGGAGAAGCAGGTCTGTCCGAACAGGGCGGCCTGCTGGTCGCCGAGGGCGGCCGTGATCCGGACGCCGGGCAGCGCCGCGCGGGCCTCGCCGTAGCTCTCGGCGGGGGAACGGATCTCGGGCAGCATGGGGCGGGGCACCCCGAAGAACGCCAGCAGCTCGTCGTCCCAGGTGAGCGAGCGGATGTTCATCAGCATGGTGCGGCTGGCGTTGGTGGCGTCCGTGATGTGCAGACCGCCGTCCGCTCCCCCGGTGAGGTTCCAGATCAGCCAGCTCTCCATGGTGCCGAACAGCACCTCGCCGTCCCTGGCCCGCTCCTCCAGCCCCTTGACGTGGTCGAACAGCCAGCGGATGCGCAGCGCGGAGAAGTAGGTCGAGGGAGGCAGTCCGCAGCGTTCCAGGAAGAAGCCGTCACCGGGCCGGATCCTGAGGTCCTCGACGAGCGGGGCGGTGCGGGTGTCCTGCCAGACGATCGCCCGTCCCAGCGGGGCGCCCGTGCTCCGCTCCCAGAGCACCGTCGTCTCGCGCTGGTTGGCGATGCCGATGGCGGCGACCTCGTCCGGGCCGGACTCCGCCGCGGCCAGGGCCTCGGGCACCACGCGCAGCAGGTTGCGCCAGATCTCGACGACGTCGTGCTCGACCCAGCCGGGCCTGGGGAAGTGCTGCCGGTGCTCACGCTGGGCGACCGAGACCAGCCGTCCGTGATGGTCGAACAGGATGCATCGGGTGGAGTTGGTGCCCTGGTCGATGGACATCACATACCGTTCAACCATGATCGGGACTGCCTTCCGACGGTGCGAGGCGGCGGGCTCACCAGCGGGCGGCCCCCAGGTCTCGTGAGATCGCCCGGGCGGCGTCACGGAGCAGGGTGACCAGGGCCGGCCGGGGACGGCCCTGACCGTCGCAGATCCTCTCGACCGCGCCGGAGAGCCCGATCGCCCCCACCACCAGCCCGCCGTGCCCTCGGATCGGCATGGCGACACCGGCTTCGCCCATGCTCATCTCCTGGACCTCGGCGGCCCAGCCGGCCTCACGGACGTCGGCGAGCGCCTGGGTGAGCTGCTCCCGGGTCACCAGGGTGTGCCGGGTGTACGCCTCCGGAGCGGGCTCCAGGGCCGCGTCGAGCGGCGCGGCTCCGAAGGCCAGCAGCACCTTGCCGAGCGAGGAGGCGTGCAGCGGCAGCAGCGAGCCCACCTCCAGGCTCTGGAGCGTGTCGTCCGGCCGGAACACGTGATGGACGACGAGGACCCGGCCCTCCAGAGGGGTGCCCAGACGGACCGACTCCCCGCTGCGCGCGGCCAGGGCGTCCGCCCAGTTGATGGAGCGCGACCGCAGCTCGTTCACGTCGAGGTAGCTGGTGCCCAGATGCAGCAGAGCCGCTCCGAGCTGGTATTTCCCGGTCGCCGCGTCCTGCTCCACGAAATCCACGTGCTGAAGGGTGCGCAGGATGCCGTGGGCGGTGCCCTTCGCGAGGCCGAGCGAGGCCGCCACCTCGCCGAGCCCCAGCCGGCGGGGTCCGCCGGCGAGCAGCCGCAGGATCGCCGCCGCCCGTTCGATCGACTGGACCGGGCCGGCCATGAGGCGAGCCTATTACCGCCCGGAAGCGCCCGCTTCACGTACAGGTAGAGGCTTCGTCCCTGGATACGGTACTTCCGTTCGGCAATGGCGACCTGTGTTCATTGACCCCCTTCGTGTCGCTTCCTACGGTGCTCTGAAGCCCGGCATCCTCGCCGGACTCCGGCGCCAGGCCGGCAGCCTCCGTCCGGAGGAGTCCGGCAGCGTTCGTCCTGGAGGAGTACAGATGGCGGCACAGCTGAACACGATGCTTCCGCAGGCGTGCGAACACGTCTGCCCCCTGCCGCCCGTACCCGGGGCCGTCTCGGACGTACGGCGGCGCGCCGGGGCCGTCATGACCGCCTGGCACGTCTGCCCGGAGATCGTCGAGGACGCCCTCCTGGTGGTCTCCGAGCTGCTCACCAACGCCGTCGTGCACGCCCTGCCCCCGGCGCAGCTGCGCCTGACCTGGGTCCAGGAAGCGGGGTTCGGCACCCTGCGGATCGAGGTCACGGACGCGGGTCCCGCCTATGGCACAGGAGGGGCGCAGGACGGGATCGACCCGGACGAGCACGGCCGGGGCGAGCAGATCGTGCACGCGCTGGCGGTCCGGCACGGCATCCGGATCCACTCCGGCGGCGTGTCCCGGTGGGCCGATCTCGTCGCGGCCTGAGCGCTCGCGCACACCGGCCTACGACACCTCGCCGGCCGGCCCGACCCCGCGACCGCCGCACCGGCCGGTCCGGTGCGGCGGGCCGGTCAGACCTGATCCCGCAGGGGCAGAACGGTGCCGTCCCCCGCGTCCGGCGAGCACCGCTCCGACGGGAGCAGGGATCCGGCGGCGGACCGGGGACACGATCCGGGCACGGCGGGCCCGGCGGCGGCCCGCCGCGCGGGCGCCGGCTTGCGGAGCAGGAGCAGCGCCGCGTCGTCGTGCAGCCGGCCGCCCACGTGCGCCAGCAGCTCGGCGTGGAGCGCGGTCAGGGTACGGTCCGGCTCGTCGCTCGCATGGCGTGCCAGCCCTTCGGCGAGCGGGTAGAACACGCGGTGGCGGTCACGGGCCTCCGTCACCCCGTCGGTGTACAGCAGCAGCTGGTCGCCGTCGGCGAAGGGCAGCGTCTGGAGGCCGGGGGTCTGTCCCGACAGGGCGCGCAGTCCGAGCGGCGGGGCCGGGTCGGCGGGCTCCACCGGTACGACCTCACCGGCGGCGCGGACCAGCAGCGGCGGCGCGTGTCCGCAGTTGACCAGCTCCAGGCGGCCGGCGCTCGGGTATCCGGCGACCACGGCGGTGACGAAGTCGTCGGTGTCCAGATTGCGCTCCAGGCTCCGCTCGATCCGGTCCACGACGGCGACGAGGTCGGGCTCGTCGTGGGCGGCCTCGCGGAAGACGCCGAGCACCAGGGCGGCGGTGCCCACTGCGGGCAGGCCCTTGCCGCGCACGTCACCGACGATCATCCGGATCCCGTACGGGGTGGGGATCAGCGCGTAGAGGTCCCCGCCGATCCGGGCCTCGGCCGCGGCGGCGCTGTAGCGGACCGCCACCCGGAACGGGCCGACGGTCTCCGGTACGGGCCTGAGCAGCGCGTGCTGGGCGGCCTCCGCGACCGAGCGGACGGCCGCGAGCACGCGCTCCCGGCGTCCGCGCAGGCAGCTGGCCAGGTCGCTGGCCAGGGTGACGGCCAGCAGGGCCGCCAGTACGGCCGCCAGCTCGCCGTCCGGGACGTCCGCGCGGGCCCCGAGGACCGAGCCGACGAGCAGGGCGAGGAAGCCGACGAGGAGGACCCCGCGCGGCCGGTTGGTGGTGGCGGCCAGCGCGGGCCCGGCGACGAGCAGCGGCAGCCAGATCATCCCCGCGCCCCCGAACAGCCCGGCGAACACCACGACGGCGACGAGCAGGACGGGCAGTACGGCCTTGCAGGTCGGCCGGGCAGCGGCGCGTCGACGGGTGGATCCTCGGGCCTGGGTCATATTGCGTCCGTTGTCCTCACGTGCGCTCTGGAACATTCCCGAAATGTCCGTTTAATCCAGGTAAAGGCGTCGGAGGTGGGTGCCACAAGGACCGGGATTTCACATAGTGAGCGACAGGCTCCGGGTCACCCGGTCCGCGGTCGGGTTCAGCCGGGCGAGGATCTCCGTGATCCGGCAGGCCCGCGCCACCGGCATGGAGACGCCGAGCGCGCCGAGGGTGTCCCCGCTGTAGACGGGCGTGGCGACGCAGACGGTGCCGAGGGCGTACTCCTCCAGGTCCGTGACGGCCGGGGCGACGGGTGAGGAGTCGAGCCGCCTGAGCAGCTCCGGGGAGCTGGTCACGGTCCGCGGGGTGAGGTCGGCCAGCAGATGCCGGGAGAGGTAGTCCCGGCGGGCGTCGTCGTCCAGCTCCCGCAGGATGCACTTGCCCAGCGCGGTGGCGTGCCCGGCGTCCTCGAACCCCACCCAGAGGTCCGCCCGGGGCGCGCGGGGGCCGTCGACGATCTCGGCGACCCGGATCTCGCCCTCCTCGTAGAACGTGAGGTAGGCGGCGGTCGCGAACTCGTCCCGCAGCGCGGCGAGCACGGGCCGGACCCGGCTCAGCAGCGCCTGCTCGCGGCTGGTGGTGTGCAGCGCCTGCACCCTGTCGCCCAGGACGAAGCCGCCGTCGTCGAGTTTGCGCAGGTATCCGTCGTGCACCAGCGTCCGCAGCAGGTGGTAGGCGGTGGCCAGGGGCAGCTCCGTCTCCCGCGCGAGCTGCTTGGCGGGCGCGCCGTTCACGTGCCCGCCCACCGCCTCCAGCAGGCGGAAGGCCCGCTGGACGGAAGTGATGAGCGTGGGGCCGTCCTGAGCGCGCATATCACCAGCGTGCCTCCGGCGCCCGGCGCGGGCAAGACGCGCACGGACCGTGACGGATCCACCACGGCGCGGCGACGGCCCGGTGCGTGCGGTGATACCCACGCCGAGGGGGATTCACCCGATGGCAGGCGTTCCCTCACTCGTTCTCGTGCAGTAGCGCGCAGGCCACCCCGTGGCGAAAAGGGTTCTGCTGAACTTTTCCGACGTACGGGTGAGTTGACGCGACCTCAGGGGATCAGGTGACTTTACGTCGGACATGGTTCGGGACGGGAAGATCGGTACTGACGGTTCTCACGGCGTTCAGCGCGCTGGCCGGTGCGACCGTGGTGGGGGCGGCGCCCGCCGACGCCGCGCAGGGCACGACGCTCGCGCCGGGCGTGGTGTACCGGCAGCTCGACATCCGGGGGGCCAGGGGCGTGACGCGCGCCCATGTGCTGAGCGTCGACCTGCGCGGGCGGGTGCGCCTCGGGCTGCTCCACCCCAAGGGGGTGGCGGCGCGGGCCACGATCTCCGGGCTGGCCCGGGCCCAGGGCGCGGTCGCGGGCGTCAACGGGGACTTCTTCAACATCACCGAGATCCAGCATCCGGGGGTCCAGGTGACGGGTGCCGCCGTGGGACCGGCGATCGCGGCGGGCCGGGCCCTCAAGGCGGCCGTGCCGGACGGGCAGCGGTTCGGCCCCGCGCTGCCGCCGGGCACGGACGCCACCGAGGTCGTCGGCGTCGGCTCCGACTGGCGCGCCCGGCTCGACCGGCTGCGCCTGGACGGGTCGGTCAGCACGCCCGCGGGCACGCTCCCGCTCGGCGGGCTCAACCAGTACGCGCTGCCGGTGGGGGCCATCGGCGCGTTCACCTCGGACTGGGGCAGCGCCTCGCGGGTGCGGGCCACCTGCGGGACGGACGTCGAGCGGGCCGCGGCGTGCAGCGCGGACACCTACGAGGTGACGGTCCGGCACGGCAGGGTCGTCGCGCTCGCCGAGCGGCCCGGCAGCGGCGCCGTCGCCCCGGGCACGACCGTGCTGGTCGGCCGTGAGGCGGGCGCGCAGCAACTGCGCAGGTTCTTCCGGGGCGAGCCGGTCTCGGTCCGGCACCGGCTGGTGGCCTCGGGCAGCCGGATCCCGTACCGGTTCGCGCTGGGCGGGTACCCGGTCCTGCGCGGGGGACTTCCGCCGGCCGGTCTCGACAACACGACGGCGGCCGTGCGCACCGCCGTGGGCATCTCGAACGGTGGACGGCGCGTGTTCCTGCTGGCGCTGGACGGCGCGCCCGCGTACCGCAGGGGCCTCACGATCGCCGAGGTGGCGGGTGTGCTGCGGAGCCTGGGCGCGGTCGACGGGTTCAGCCTCGACGGCGGCGGCTCGTCGACGCTGGTGGCCAGGGCCCCGGGCACGACTCGGGTCTCGGTGCGCAACCACCCCTCGGGCGGGACGGAGCGCGCCGTCGCCAACGGGATCGGGGTCTTCACCATCGGGTGACCCGCGCGGGATCACGGATGCAGGCTGCTCACCATGTCGGCCGTCGCCGTGATCCCGCTGCTGATCGTGGGAGCGATGCTGGTGCCGGCGAGACAGAAGCCGAACAGGGCGCAGATCAGCGCGTGGGAGATCTTCAGTCCGCCGTTGCGCAGGAAGATCACCGCCAGGATCAGCAGGAGCAGCACCGCAGAGATGGAAATGGCCATCGTCAACCTCCTCCGCCACGTCCGCTTCGCGGCGTTCGGCCGTAAGTGTGGCGTAGCGCAGGGTCCGTCCGGGCGGTTGACCTGTCCGCCGAACGAGTGGTTCTACGCGGCGGGGCGGTAGGAGTCGAGGAAGGCCTCCAGGCCCGCCAGGTGGTCGGTGTCGAGGTGGTCGACCCCGGCCGCGAGGAGTTCGCTCCACAGGGCGGTGCGGGCGGGTCCGGCGAGTTCAGCCGAAGTCGAGCGTCCGGTTGTCGCTGGTCAGCGAGACGAAGGAGGCGGGCGCGGAACTGCCGAGGTCGGCGAGCCGGCCGTCGTGGAACGCCCTGCGGACGGTCTGCGCCTCCATCGGCGCCCGGGCCGCTCGGTCGCCGGAGATGACGTCGGTGACCGGTCCGGGGCGTACCCGGCCGGCGGCGTACGTGGTGAACAGGTGCCGTTGACGCCCTCGCCTGCCCGAGGGCAGGCGATTCCGGTCCGTCCCTGCGCGGCGGGCGCACGGCGAAGCCCGCCCCGGGTGGACGCGGGGGTGGTTCGCGTCCGGGCGGGGCGGGCTTCGCCGGGTGTCGGTCAGGGGGCGCGCAGGTCGACGAGTTCGGCCAGCGCGGACCGGTGGGCGCCCGCCGTGCCGTACGCGATCGAGTCGGCCTTGGCCCGCTTGAGGTACAGGTGGACCGGATGCTCCCAGGTCATGCCGATGCCGGCGTGCAGCTGGAGGGCCTCCTCGGCGGCGTGCACGGCCACGGAGGCCGCGTACGCCTGGGCGACGGCGGCCGCCACGTCGGCGTCCTCGCCGGTGGCGAGGGCGTCGGCCGCGTTGCGGGCGGCGGCGCGCAGGCCGACGGTCTCCAGCCACAGCCCGGCGAGCCGGTGCTTGAGGGCCTGGAACCCGCCGACGGGCCGGTTGAACTGCTTGCGTTCCTTGAGGTAGCGGACCGTCTCCGTCAACGTCCATTCGGCCAGGCCGAGTTGCTCGGAGGCGAGCAGTCCGGCACCGGCCCGCAGGGCGCGCCGGACGGCCGGTCCGGCCTCGCCCAGGCGGCGGCCGGCGGCGCCGTCGAGCCGGACGGTGGCGAGCGGGCGGGTGAGGTCGAAGGACACCTGCGGTGTGACGGTCACGGCGGCGGAGTCCACCGCGTACAGCCCGCCGTCGTCGGCGGGTACGAGCAGCAGGTCGGCGACGGCCGCGTCCGCGATGCCCGTCAACTCGCCGTGCAGGGTGCCGTTCTCCAGCCGTGCGGTCGCGAAGGCGGCGCCCGGGGCGGTGTGCAGTCCGACGGCCAGCGCGCCGATCGAGGTGGCGGTGGCCAGCCGCGTGAGGAGGTCGTCGGCGCCGCACTCCAGCAGCGCCTCCGTGGCGACCACGGCGCTCGTCAGATACGGCACCGGCGCGACCGCCCGCCCGAGTTCCTCCAGGACGACGGCGGCCTCGCGGTGGGTGGCGCCCTGGCCGTCCAGCTCCTCCGGGACCAGCAGGCCGGCCAGGCCCATTCCGTCCGCGAGGGTCTTCCACAGGGCGAGGTCGTGCGGGGCGTCCGACTCGGTGCGCGCGATCACCGCGGCCGGGTCGCAGCGGTCGGTCAGCAGGTCCCGCACCGCCGACCGCAGCGCCTCTTCCTCCTCCGAGTACAGCAGGTCCGGCGTGGTGCTCATCGGGCCAGGTCCTTCCAGGCGACGTCCTTGTCGGTGCGGGGCTCGGACGGCAGTCCGAGGACGCGCTCGGCGACGATGTTCAGCAGGACCTCGCTGGTCCCGCCCTCGATGCTGTTGCCCTTGGAGCGCAGGTAGCGGTAGCCGGCGTCACGGCCGGTGAAGTCCACCAGTTCCGGGCGGCGCATGGTCCAGTCGTCGTACAACAGGCCCTCTTCGCCGCGCAGTTCCACCTCGAGGCCGCTGATCTGCTGGTTGAGGCGGGCGAACGCGAGCTTCATGCCGGCGCCTTCGGGGCCGGGCTGGCCCGCGACGAGCTGCTGGCGCAGCCGTTCGCCGGTGAGCCGGGTGACCTCGGCCTCCACCCAGAGTCCGAGCAGGCGCTGGTGCAGGTCGTGGGTGCGCAGTTCGGGGCGCTCGCGCCAGGTCTTCGAGACCGGGCCGATCATGCCGCCCTCGCGGGGCAGCCGCATCCCGCCGATCGCGACGCGCTCGTTGTTCAGGGTGGTCTGCGCGACCCGCCAGCCGTCGCCGACCTCGCCGAGGCGGCGCGAGTCGGGGATGCGGACGTCGGTGAGGAACACCTCGTTGAACTCGGCCTCACCGGTGATCTGGCGCAGCGGCCTGACCTCGACGCCGGGGTCGGTCATGTCGCACAGGAAGTAGGTGATGCCCGCGTGCTTGGGCACGTCCGGGTCGGTGCGGGCGATCAGGATGGCCCAGCGGGCGAGGTGGGCGCTGGAGGTCCACACCTTCTGCCCGTTGACCACCCAGTCCCCGTCGCCCTCCCGGACCGCCCGGGTGCCCAGGGCCGCCAGGTCGGACCCGGCGCCGGGCTCGCTGAAGAGCTGGCACCAGACCTCCTCGCCCACCCACAGCGGGCGCAGGAAGCGCTGCTTCTGCTCGTCGGTGCCGTAGCGCAGGATCGTCGGCGCGGCCATGCCGAGGCCGATGCCGATGCGCCGCGGGTCGTTGTCGGGAGCTCCCGCGGCCTCCAGTTCGGCGTCCACGACGGCCTGGAGGGAGCGGGGGGCGCCGAGTCCGCCGAGGCCCACCGGGTAGTGCACCCAGGCCAGGCCCGCGTCGAACCGGGCCTTGAGGAAGTCCGTGCGGTCCGTCGTGGCGGGCGGGTACGCGGTCAGCAACTCCTGGGTGAGGCTGCGCAGTTCGGCTGCGTCGGTCATGCGGCGGCTCCGTTCTCCAGAGCGGGCAGCACGGCGACGCGGCCGGTGGTGACGCCGTCGGCGACCCGCTGGACGGCGGCCGCGGCCTCGGCGAGCGGCACGCGCTCGCTCACCAGCGGCCTGATCGCGCCCCGGGCGGCCAGCTCGGTGAGCTGTTCGTGGCAGTGCTGGACCAGCTTCGGGTTCTTGGTGTTGTAGAGGCCCCAGTGCAGGCCGAGGATCGTGTAGTTCTTCACCAGGGCGTGGTTCAGCGCGGCGGACGGGATCGTGCCGCTGGCGAAGCCGACGACGACGATCCGGCCCTCGAAGGCGACGACCTTGGTGGACTGGGTGTAGGCGTCGCCGCCCACCGGGTCGAAGACCACGTCGGCGCCCCGGCCGCCGGTGGCCGCCTTGACGGCGGCGACGACGTCCTCGGCGCGCCGGTCGATCACCACGTCGCAGCCCAGTTCGCGGGCCACGGCCGCCTTGTCCGCCCCGCCGACGACCCCGATGACGGTGGCTCCGGCGGCCTTGCCGAGCTGGACGGCCGCGCTGCCGACCCCGCCCGCCGCGGCGTGGACGAGCAGCGTCTCGCCGGCCTCCAGCCGGGCCCGGCGGTGCAGGGCGAACCAGCCCGTCTGGTAGCCGATGTGCAGCGCGGCGGCCTCGGCGTCGTCGAGCGACTCGGGGGCGGGCAGCAGGGCGGCGGCGTCGGCGACGGCGTACTCGGCGAAACCGCCGTACGGCAGGGCCGGGTTCGCGATCACCCGGAGCCCGTCCTCGGTCTCGCCGCAGATCTCCACGCCCGGCGTGAACGGCATCGGCGGCCGGACCTGGTACTGGCCTCGGCACATCAGCGCGTCCGGGAAGTTGATGTTCGCAGCGCGCACCTTCAGCAGGACCTGGCCGTCGCCGGGCGTGGGCCGCTCGACGTCCTGGAGCCGCATCACCTCACTCGGCTCGCCGTTCTCGTGCACCTGCCATGCCTGCATGCGAAGCCTCCACGGGACTGCGTCCTCGACCGGTCGATCGCATACTAAGCGGTCGCTTGCCGATCAGGGAACAGGTGGACGCGTCACGGTCCCACCCGCGGGGGCTGTGCCGGACCCACCCTCCGGCTCATCAGCGCGAGGGCCGCGCCCGTACGTGCATCCGCTCGCCCTGCGGTCCGAACAGGCTGAGGAACTCCACCGGCCCCTCGCCCGTCGACCCGAACCAGTGCGGCACCCGCGTGTCGAACTCCGCCGCCTCCCCGGGGCCGAGCACCACGTCGTGCTCCCCCAGCACCAGCCGCAGCCGCCCGGACAGCACGTACAGCCACTCGTAGCCCTCGTGGGTGCGCGGGTCCGGGTCGAGGCTGCGCTGCGGTTCGAGCACCTTGAACGCCTGGAGTCCGCCGGGCTGCCTGGTCAGCGGCCAGTGGGTACGCCCGTGCCGCATGACCGGTTTCGCCCGCACCCGCGGGTCCCCGACCGGCGGCGCACCGACCAGCTCGTCCAGCGGCACCTGGTGGGCCTGGGCGATCGGCAGCAGCAGTTCGAGGCTGGGCCTGCGCAGGCCGGACTCCAGCCGGGAGAGGGTGCTGACCGAGATGCCGGTCGACTCGGAGAGCGCGGCGAGGGTCACCTCCCGCTCCTTGCGGATCCGGCGCAGCCTGGGGCCCACCTCCGCGAGAACGTCGTCGGTACTCATCCTCGTATTGCAGATTCGGCAAAGCCGTTTGTCAATTCCGCCGCACGCGGACGACCGTCTTCCCGGAGGTGGTCACCATGACCGAGAAGCACGAGCCGGCCGAGACCCGCGAGGCCGCCCGGCCGTACGCGGCCGCCGAGGCGCCCGTCGAGGCCGGGACGCCCGAAACCGCGGACCCGCACGACCCGACCGGGACGTACGAGGTGATCGTCGTGGGCGGCGGCGCGGCCGGGCTGTCCGCAGCCCTGGTGCTGGGCCGGGCCCGGCGCCGCACGCTCGTCGTCGACGCGGGCGAGCCGCGCAACGCGCCGTCCGCGCACATGCAGGGCTATCTGTCCCGGGACGGGATGGCGCCCGCCGGGTTCCTGGCGGTGGGGCGCGCGGAGATCGCCCGGTACGGCGTGCGGCTCGTCCGGGACTGGGCGGTGGACGCGGTCCGGGACCCGGACGGCGGGTTCGGCGTGGTGCTCGCGGGCGGACGGACGGTCCACGCCCGGCAGCTCGTCGTCGCCACCGGTCTGAAGGACGAGCTCCCGCCCGTCGCGGGGGTCGCCGAGCGGTTCGGACGCGATGTGCTGCACTGCCCGTACTGCCACGGCTGGGAGGTGCGCGACCGGGCCTTCGGGGTGCTCGCGACCACCCCGGCGAGCGTGCACCAGGCGCTGACGGTGTCCCAGTGGTCCGAGGACGTGACGCTCTTCCTGCACACGGTCGACCGCGGCGAGCTGTCCGGCGACGACGTGCGCAGGCTGGCCGCGGCGGGGGTCGCCGTGGTGCCGGGCGAGGTGGCGGGGCTCGTCGTCGACGACGACCGCCTCACCGGCGTCCGGCTCGCGGACGGCACGGTGCACGCGCGCGAGGTGCTGTTCGTGGCGCCGCGCGCGGTCCCGCGCAACGGGCTGCTGCGGCGGCTGGGCGCCGAGCTGCGCGACACTGCGTTCGGCGCGTATCCGGTGATCGACGAGCGGGGTCTGACGACCGTCCCCGGGCTGTGGGCGGCCGGGAACGCCTCCGGCTTCGCCGAGCAGGTGGTGAACGCGGCGAGCCGCGGCTACCGGGCGGGCGCCGCGATCAACGGCGAGCTGCTCCTCGCCGACCTCGACGCGGCCGTGCGGGTGTAGTCGCCGCGCCCGCGGTGCACCATGGCTGCATGCTGCTGAGCCGGCTCGCCCAGGTGTCCCGGGAGGTCGCCGCCACCTCGGCACGGTCCCGGAAGACCGCGCTGCTCGCGGAGCTGTTCCGGGACGCCGACACGGACGACGTGCCGCTCGTCATCCCGTACCTGGCCGGGCGGCTGCCGCAGGGCCGGCTGGGCGTCGGCTGGAAGGTGCTGTCCCGCCCCGTCCCGGCGGCCGCCGCACCGGCGCTGACCGTGCGCGAGGTGGACGCCCTGCTGACCGGGCTCGCCGCGGTGTCCGGGCCCGGCTCGCAGACCGAACGGGCGCGTCTGGTCGGGGCGTTGATGGGCGCGGCCACCGAGGACGAGCAGCGGTTCCTGCTCGGCCTGATCACCGGCGAGGTACGGCAGGGCGCGCTGGACGCGGTCGCGGTCGAGGGCCTGGCGGCGGCGACCGGGACCCCGGCGGCGGACGTACGGCGGGCGGTGATGCTGGCCGGTTCGCTCCCGGCCGTGGCGCAGGCGCTGCTCGCCGACGGCCCCGCGGCCCTGGACCGGTTCCGGCTCACCGTGGGACGCCCGGTGCTGCCGATGCTCGCGCACACCGCGGCCTCGGTCGCCGACGCGATCGGCAGGCTGGGCGCCTGCGCGGTGGAGGAGAAACTGGACGGCATCCGGGTCCAGGTGCACCGCGACGGCGACACCGTGCGCGTCCACACCCGCACCCTCGACGACATCACCGATCGCCTGCCCGAGGTGACGGCGGCCGCGCGGGAGCTGGCCGGCGAGCGGTTCGTCCTGGACGGCGAGGTGATCGCGCTCGGCCCGGACGGCCGGCCGCGGTCCTTCCAGGAGACCGCCGGGCGGGTCGGCTCGCGGGTGGACGTGGCCACGGCCGCCGAGGCGGTCCCCGTCTCCCCCGTCTTCTTCGACGCGCTGTACGTGGACGGCCGTGACCTGCTCGACCTGCCGCTGGCCGAGCGGCACGCCGAGCTGGTCAGGCTGGTGCCCGAGCCGATGCGGGTGCGGCGGACGCCGGCGTCCGGGCGGCCGGAGGACGTCCGGGAGGCGGAGGACTTCCTCGCCGCCACCCTGCGACGCGGCCACGAGGGCGTGGTGGTCAAGGCCCTGGACGCCCCCTACAGCGCGGGGCGGCGCGGCGCCGCCTGGCTGAAGGTCAAGCCCGTGCACACCCTGGACCTGGTGGTGCTGGCCGTCGAGCGGGGCCACGGGCGGCGCACCGGCAAACTGTCCAACCTGCACCTGGGCGCCCGCACGGCCGACGGCGGTTTCGCCATGCTCGGCAAGACCTTCAAGGGCATGACCGACGCGATGCTCGCCTGGCAGACCGAGCGGCTGGCGGAGCTGGCCGTCGACGACGACGGCCAGGTGGTCACCGTACGCCCCGAACTCGTCGTCGAGATCGCCTACGACGGCCTCCAGCGCTCCACCCGCTACCCGGCCGGCGTCACGCTCCGCTTCGCCCGCGTGGTCCGCTACCGGCCGGACAAACGTGCCGAGGAGGCGGACAGCGTGGAGACGCTCCTCGCCGCGCACCCGGAGGTACGCCCGTGAGCGCCGCCCGCGGCGGACGCAGCGCCGGACTGCTGTTGTTCCGGCACACCGATCATGGCCTCGAGGTGCTGCTCGGGCATATGGGCGGTCCGTTCTTCGCCCGGAAGGACGCCGGGGCGTGGACCCTGCCCAAGGGCGAGCACGAGCCCGACGAGCCCGCCTTGACGGCCGCCCGGCGCGAGTTCCTGGAGGAGCTGGGGCTGGCGCCGCCCGACGGCGAGGCGGTGCCGCTCGGGGAGGTCCGGCAGAGCGGCGGCAAGACCGTCACGGCCTGGGCGGTCGAGGCCGACCTCGATCCGTCGGCGGTCCGTCCGGGCACCTTCCGGATGGAGTGGCCACCGCGGTCCGGGCAGGTCAGGGAGTTCCCCGAGCTGGACCGGGTGGAGTGGTTCGGGCTCGACCGGGCCCGGGAGCTGATCATCAAGGCACAGACCGCGTTTCTCGACCGCCTGGCGGAGCACTCGGCCTGAGCGGACGCGCGGACGTTGCCTGAGCGGACGCGCACGCGTTGCGGTCCCCCGCGGCGCGCGGGAAGGTCGAGACACAGCCTGCTCCCAGGGAGGACGGTCATGCCCATCGCAACGGTGAACCCGGCGAACGGCGAGACGCTGAAGACGTACGAGGCCATGGGCGAGGAGGAGATCGAACGCCGGCTCCAGCTCGCCGAGGCCACCTTCCGTACGTACCGCACCTCGACGTTCGCCGAGCGCGCCCGCCTGCTGCACCGGGCAGCCGAACTCCTGGAGGCGGACCAGGCGGACATCGGGCGGGTGATGACCACCGAGATGGGCAAGCCGGTCAGGCAGGCCCGCGCGGAGGCGGCCAAGTGCGCCAAGGCGATGCACTGGTACGCCGACCACGCCGAGGAACTGCTCGCCGACGAACTGCCCGCCGACGCCGACGTGCAGGACTCCGGCGCCTCGCGGGTCCTGGTCCGCTACCGGCCGCTGGGGCCGGTGCTCGCGGTGATGCCGTGGAACTTCCCGCTGTGGCAGGTGGTCCGCTTCGCGGCGCCCGCCCTGATGGCGGGCAACGTCGGCCTGCTCAAGCACGCCTCCAACGTCCCGCAGACCGCCCTCTACCTGGAGGACCTCTTCCATCGCGCGGGCTTCGCCGAGGGCACCTTCCAGACCCTGCTGATCGGCGCCGGCGCGGTCGACGGGATCCTGCGCGACGAGCGGGTCAAGGCGGCCACCCTCACCGGCAGCGAGCCGGCCGGCCGGTCGGTCGCGGCGACCTCCGGAGAGATGATCAAGAAGACGGTGCTGGAACTGGGCGGCAGCGACCCGTTCGTGGTGATGCCGTCCGCCGACGTCGAGCGGGCCGCGCGGGTCGCGGTGACCGCCCGGGTGCAGAACAACGGGCAGTCGTGCATCGCCGCCAAGCGGTTCATCGTGCACGCGGACGTCCACGAGGAGTTCACCGAGCGCTTCACGGCGGCGATGAGGGCGCTGAAGGTCGGCGACCCGCTGCTGGAGAGCACCGAGGTCGGGCCGCTGGCGAACGAGCAGGGGCGGGCCGACCTGGAGGAACTGGTCGACGACGCCCGGCGCAGCGGCGCCGCCGTGCTGTGCGGCGGCGAACGGCCCGAGGGACCGGGCTGGTACTACCCGCCGACCGTCCTGTCCGGGATCACCCGGGAGATGCGCATCCACCGCGAGGAGGCCTTCGGGCCGGTCGCCACGCTGTACCGCGCGGGCGATCTGGACGAGGCGGTGCTGATCGCCAACGACTCTCCGTTCGGGTTGAGTTCGAACGTCTGGACGCGGGACGAGGCCGAGGTCGACCGGTTCGTCCGGGACCTGGAGGCGGGCAGCGTGTTCGTGAACGGGATGACGGCCTCCCATCCGGCGTTCCCGTTCGGCGGGGTGAAGCGGTCGGGATACGGGCGCGAGCTCTCCGGGCACGGAATCCGCGAGTTCTGCAACATCACCACCGTATGGCAGGGAGCGTGAGCCTTCCGCGGCTACGATCCCCTTTGTGAACCGCGAAGTGACCCTGCCTCTGATCGTCGACGACCGCGGCACGTTGCAGGTGTCGGCGTCCGACGTCAGCAAGCTGCTGCGCACGGTGGGCGGCCGCTGGCTGCATCTGGTGGAGGCCGGTCAGGACGGCCTGGACGAGGACACGGTCGCGGCGCTGACCATCGAACTGGCCAAGCTGGCCGACCGGATCGACGTGGCGTGCATCGCGCACAGCAGCGGACAGCGGGGCTAGGGCCCGCCGTTCGGACCGGCCCGGCCCTGGCTCGTCCCTGTCCCGGCCCGCCCGCGGGTCGGGGCGCGTCCGTGTGCCCGGTCCGGCGTTCGGCCGGATGCGGGAACCCGGCCCGGTCCGCGGCGGTCGGCCGGCGCCGCCCCGGGACGCTCTCGACGTGCCCCGCCCGCTCCGCCTCGTCCCGGCCGAGCCACGGCTCCGATCGGGTCGGCACCGGATCCCGCGCGGCCCGCCCACCGGCTCCGACCAGCACTTTCCCAGTCACTGGAGCTCACTCGCACGGTGCCGGGCGAGGTGCGCGGCGGCCCGTCCGGCTGCGTCGCGAGGACCCCGATTGGAGTAGTCCAGCGAGAGACCGTCGCCCTGTCGGGTGATCGTGGGTGGACCACCCTCACGGGTGAACCACCTTCTGACCGGAGGATCTGCGAAGGGGTCTTCCGGACGGCGAAAGCAGGCACGGTCATGGCGACTTTGTGCAAACCCTCGGTGTCGGTCCCGGAGCACGTCATCACCATGGAGGAGACGCTCGAGCTGGCGCGTAACCACCACCAGGACCACCCGCAACTGCCCCTGGCCCTCCGTCTGATCGAGAACACGGGCGTCCGCACCCGGCACATCGTGCAGCCGATCGAGGAGACCCTGAAACACCCGGGGTTCGAGGAACGCAACAAGCTCTACCAGGCCGAGGCGAAGGCCCGGGTACCCGCGGTCATCCAGCGCGCGCTCGACGAGGCCGAACTGCTCACCACCGACGTCGACGTGATCATCTACGTCTCGTGCACGGGCTTCATGATGCCCTCGCTCACGGCGTGGCTGATCAACGAGATGGCCTTCGACAGCACCACCCGGCAGATCCCCATCGCCCAGCTGGGCTGCGCGGCGGGCGGCGCCGCGATCAACCGGGCCCATGACTTCTGCACGGCGTACCCGGACGCCAACGCGCTCATCGTGGCCTGCGAGTTCTGCTCGCTGTGCTACCAGCCCACCGACCTCGGCGTCGGATCGCTGCTGTCCAACGGCCTGTTCGGGGACGGCATCGCCGCCGCCGCGGTCCGCGGCAGGGGCGGCACCGGCATCGAGCTGGAGCGCAACGGTTCGTACCTGATCCCCAAGACCGAGGAGTGGATCATGTACGACGTCCGGGCGACCGGCTTCCACTTCCTGCTGGACAAGCGGGTGCCCGCCACCATGGAGCCGCTCGCCCCGGCGCTCCACGACCTCGCGAGCGTGCACGGCTGGAACGCGGCCGACCTGGACTTCTACATCGTCCACGCGGGCGGTCCCCGAATACTCGACGACCTCAGCAAGTTCCTGAAGGTCGATCCGCACGCCTTCCGCTTCAGCCGGGCCACGCTCACCGAGTACGGCAACATCGCCAGCGCCGTCGTCCTGGACGCGCTGCGCCGGCTCTTCGACGAGGGCGGTGCCGAGCACCGGGCGCGCGGACTGCTCGCCGGGTTCGGCCCCGGCATCACGGCCGAGATGTCGCTGGGCCGGTGGAACCGCGGCGACGAAGGGGCGTCATGACCGAGAAGACGATCACCGAGACCCTGCCCCCGGTCCGGCACTGGCCGGCCCTCGATCTGACCGGTGTCGACTTCGACCCGGTCCTGACCGAGCTGATGAACGAGGGCCCCGTCACCCGCATCCAGCTCCCCAACGGCGAGGGGTGGGCGTGGCTGGTCACCCGGTACGACGATGTGCGCACGGTGACCAACGACCCCCGGTTCGGCCGCGAGGCGGTCATGGACCAGCCGGTCACCCGGCTCGCCCCGCACTTCATCCCGGCCCGCGGCGCGGTCGGCTTCCTGGACCCGCCGGACCACACCAGACTGCGCCGGGCGGTGGCCCCCGCCTTCACGGCCAAGGGCGTCGAGCGGATCCGGGAGAGGTCCCGCCTGATGCTCGACGAGCTGGTCGACGAGCTGCTCCAGGACGGTCCGCCCGCGGATCTCACCGAGACGGTGCTCAGCCCGTTCCCCATCGCGGTCATCTGCGAGCTGATGGGCGTCCCGGCGGTCGACCGGCACGGCATGCACACCTGGACCCAGTTGATCCTGTCCTCCTCGCACGGCGCGAACCTCAGCGAGAAGGCCAAGGCCGAGATGGGCGCCTACTTCGCGGACCTGATCGGCCGGCGGGAGGACGGCACGGCCGAGGACGTGACCTCGCTGCTCGGCGCCGCCGTGGGCCGGGACGAGATCACCCTGGAGGAGGCCGTGGGGCTCGCGGTCCTGCTCCAGATCGGCGGCGAGGCGGTCACCAACAACAGCGGGCAGATGTTCTACATCCTGCTGACCCGCCCGAACCTGGCCCGGCAGTTGCGTGCCGAACCGGAGATCCGGCCGCAGGCCATCGACGAACTCCTGCGGTACATCCCGCACCGCAACGCGGTCGGTCTGTCCCGGATCGCACTGGAGGACGTGGCGATCGGAGGCGTACGGATCCGGGCCGGTGATCCGGTCTACGTGTCCTATCTGGCCGCCAACCGCGACCCGGACGTCTTCCCGTACCCCGAGACGATCGACTTCTCGCGGTCGCCGAACCCGCATGTCGCGTTCGGCTTCGGTCCGCACTACTGCCCCGGCGGCATGCTGGCCCGCCTGGAGTCCGAGCTGCTCGTCGACGCGCTGCTCGACCGGATGCCGGGGCTGCGGCTGGCCGTCGCGCCGGAGAAGGTGCCGTTCCGCAAGGGCGCGCTGATCCGCGGGCCCGAGGCCCTGCCCGTCACCTGGTGAGCCCCCGATGACGACGACCGAGGGACTGCTGGTGCCGCCCGGCCACGGCCGGGTGGTCCAGAGTCCCGCGCAGCACGTGACGTTCAAGGTGACCGGTTCGCACTCGCGCACGTCCTCCACCTTCGAGGTGGTGGTCCCGCCGGGCTTCGACGTCGGTGCCCATGTGCACGCGCGCAGCGAGGAGTTGTTCTACGTGCTCGAGGGGGAGCTGGACGTGCTCGCCTTCGAGCCCCGCGTCCGCACCCCCGACAACTGGCGCACCTGGGAGTCGGGTTCGGGCAACCGGGTGGTGCGGGCGACGGCGGGCACGGTGATCGTCGTACCGCCCGGTTGCCCGCACGCGTTCGCGAATCCGACGGAGACGCCCGCGAAGATGTTCTTCCAGGCGTCGCCGCCGCCGGACCACGAGCGCTACTTCGAGGAACTCCTGGAGATCCTGGACGGCGGAGGCCCGCCGGACCACGAGGCGATCGAGGCACTGAGGATGCGCTACGACATCGAGCAGCTGACCCCGCTGAAGCACCGCTGACCGACCGGTGCGGACAGCGGTGCGCGGGGTGCCGGGGCGTGGGCCGGACCGGCACACGCCCCGCCCACGCCCCGCCGTGCTAGCGGATGGGCATCCCCGACAGGGTGCGGGCGATCACCAGGCGCTGGATCTCGCTGGTGCCCTCGAAGATGGTGTAGATCGCCGCGTCCCGGTGCATCCGCTCCACCGGGTACTCCCGGGTGTAGCCGTTGCCGCCCAGGATCTGGATGGCCTGTCCGGTCACCTTCTTCGCGGTCTCACTCGCGAACAGCTTCGACATCGACCCCTCGGCCGACGTGAACGGCCGGCCGTTGACCGCCATCCAGGAGGCCCGCCACACCAGCAGCCGCGCCGCGTCGATGGACGTGCGCATGTCGGCGAGCTGGAAGGCCACGCCCTGGTTGTCGATGATCGGCCGGCCGAACTGCTCGCGGGTCCTGGCGTAGTCGAGGGCGACCTCGTAGGCGGCGCGGGCGGTGCCCACCGCCATCGCGCCCACGGCCGGGCGGGACGCCTCGAAGGTGGCCATCGCGGCGTTCTTCACGCGCTCCCCGCCCGCCTTGGCCCGCTCCCGTGCCCGGGCGAGGCGCTCGTCCAGCTTCTCCTTGCCGCCCAGCAGGCAGGAACCGGGGACGCGCACGTTCTCCAGGACGACCTCGGCGGTGTGCGAGGCGCGGATGCCGTGCTTCTTGAACTTCTGCCCCTGGGACAGGCCCGGCGTGTTCGGCGGGACGATGAAGGACGCGTGGCCCTTGGAGCCGAGCTCGGAGTCGACCACGGCGACGACGACGTGGACGTTGGCGATCCCGCCGTTGGTCGCCCAGGTCTTCGTGCCGTTGATCACCCACTCGTCCTTGGCCTCGTCGTAGACGGCGCGGGTGCGCAGGGAGGCCACGTCGGAGCCGGCGTCGGGCTCGGAGGAGCAGAAGGCGGCGACCTTCACGTCGTTCGCGTCGCCGTACATCTGCGGGATCCAGGTGCCGATCTGCGCCTCGGTGCCGTTGGCGAGGACGCCCACGGCGGCGAGGCCGGTGCCCACGATCGACAGGGCGATGCCCGCGTCGCCCCAGAACAGCTCCTCCATGGCCATGGGGATGCCGAGGCCGGTGGGGTCGAAGTACTGCTGGGCGTAGAAGTCGAGGGAGTAGATTCCGACCTTGGCGGCCTCCTGGATGACCGGCCAGGGGGTCTCCTCACGCTCGTCCCATTCGGCGGCCGCGGGGCGGATGACGTCGGCGGCGAAGCCGTGCAGCCAGTCCCGGACCTCCTTCTGTTCGTCGTTGAGCTCCATGGTGAACTCGGCCATGTCCCCTCCAGCGGCGGCGCACGTGCATGTTACTAGCGGTAACGCGAGTGTGTTACCGACGGGTAGCAGATGTCAACTCCTGATGACCGGTCGGCATCCCGTTCGATGTCAGGAGGGTGTTGAGTGTTAGTTTGCGCAGGCGTCACCGAACCAGCACGGGTGGGGAGAGCTCATGGACACCACACAGCGGACCGATCAGCAGCGGGCCGCCGACCGTCGACGGCGCGAGCTGCTGGAGGCCGCCGACCGCGTGGTGCTCCGCGACGGCCCGCAGGCGTCGATGAACGCCATCGCCGCGGAGGCCGGCATCACCAAGCCGATCCTCTACCGGCACTTCGGCGACAAGGGCGGACTGTACGCCGCCCTGGCCACGCGGCACACGGACGCCCTGCTCTCCTCGCTGCGGGCCGCGCTCGACGCGCCCGCCGAGCGGCGCGAGCGGGTCGAGGCCACCCTCGACACCTACCTCGCCGCCATCGAGGCACGCCCCCAGGTGTACCGGTTCCTGATGCACCCGGCGGAGGGCGGCCAGGCCGGCGACCAGGGTTTCGACGTGGGCAAGCACAGCGCGCCGTTGCTGCGCCGGATGGGCGAGGAGCTGGCCCAGGTGATCGAGGAGCGGGTGGACCTGGGTCCGGGCAGCCAGCAGCTCGCGCGGGTCTGGGGACACGGGATCGTCGGCATGATGCACGCGGCCGGCGACTGGTGGCTGGGCGAACGGCCGTGCTCCCGCGCCGAACTCGTGCGCAGTCTCGCCGACCTGCTGTGGGGCCGACTGGCGGCGGCCGGCGACAAGGTGGGCGGCCCGGGGTTCTGACCCCGGGCCGTCGGCGGCCGGTCCGCCCGTGCGGACGCGTCGTCGGCTTGCCACGTGCGCGCGGACGCCTCACCTGTGCCAGGGGGCCCGCTTCACCTGCCGCCTCAGCCGGTGGCCGCGCCATCCCGTCACCCGGTCCGCGTACACCGTACCGTCCAGATGATCACATTCGTGTTGCAGACAGCGGGCGAAGAAGCCGGTCCCGTGCACGGTGACCGGCTCGCCCGTCACCGTGAACCCCTCGACGACCGCGTGGTCGTGGCGCTCTGTCCCCGCCTCCAGGCCCGGCAGGGACAGGCACCCCTCCGGCCCGCGCAGCACCAGTCCGTCCGCCGTGACCAGCCGCGGGTTGACCACGTGCCCCAGATGCCGGACGTCCTCGTCGTCCGGACAGTCGTACACGAACACCCGCAGCGCCTCGCCGACCTGGTTCGCGGCCAGGCCCACCCCCTGCGCCGCGTACATCGTGGCGAACAGGTCCTCCACGAGCCGGGCCAGTTCGGGACCGAAGTCGGTGACCTCGGCGCAGGGGGCGTGCAGCACCGGGTCGCCGAGCAGGGTGAGGGGCCGGACGCGCCCGCGGGCGCCCGGGATCGGACCTTGTCGCATGGCGGCAAGGGTACGGTCCTGACAGCCGCGCGGATGTCGCGTGGCTGCCGCGGGGGTGCCAGGGTTCGGGTGTGTGAATGGATCTCGATAGGCTGAGGTCCACACCACGTTGCCGAACGGCTTGAGGCGCGGCGCGTACGCAAGGAGGATCGAGAACTGATGGCAGGCAACTCGGACCCGCTCACGCCGCGGGCCAAGATCGCCGTGACCGCGGGCAAGGCGGTCGCGGCGGCATCGCGCGCAGCGGGGCGCGGCAGCGGTTCGGTGATCGGCGGACGGGTGGCGCTCAAGCTCGACCCCGACCTGCTCGCCCGGCTCGCCCAGAACCTGGACGTCGTCCTGGTCTCGGCGACCAACGGCAAGACGACCACCACCCGGCTGATCGCGGAGGCCCTGGGCGCCGCGGGTCCGGTCGTGTCCAACGCGCTCGGCGCGAACATGCCGGCCGGCATCACCTCGGCGCTCGCGGGCGGTTCGGAAGCCCGTTACGCCGTGATAGAGGTCGACGAGAAGTACCTCGCGGGCGTGGCCCGGGACACCGACCCGAAGTGCATCGCGCTGCTCAACCTCTCCCGCGACCAGCTCGACCGCGCGGCCGAGACGCGCATGCTGGCGGAGAACTGGCGTGAGGGCCTGGCCGGTTCCAAGGCCGTCGTCGTCGCCAACGCGGACGACCCGCTGGTGGTGTGGGCCGCGTCCTCGTCCGCCAATGTGATCTGGGTCGCAGCCGGGCAGATGTGGAAGGACGACGCCTGGTCCTGCCCGTCCTGCGGCGGTGTGATGCAGCGTCCGGGCGACGACTGGTTCTGCGGCGACTGCGGCTTCCGCCGGCCGTCGCCGAGCTGGGCGCTCTCCGGCGACCACGTCCTCGACCCGCACGGTTCGGCCTGGCCGATCCACCTCCAGCTGCCGGGTCGCGCCAACAAGGCCAACGCCGCCTCCTCGGCCGCGGTCGCCGCCGTCTTCGGGGTGCCGCCGCAGGTGGCGCTGGAGCGGATGTACCAGGTGCAGGCCGTGGCCGGCCGCTACGACGTCGTGCAGTTCATGCAGCGCGACCTGCGGCTGCTGCTCGCCAAGAACCCGGCCGGCTGGCTGGAGACGTTCTCCCTGATCGACCCGCCGCCGACCCCGGTGATCCTGTCGGTGAACGCGCGCGGCGCCGACGGCACGGACACCTCGTGGCTGTGGGACGTGGACTACACCCGGCTGACCGGCCACCCGATCTTCGTGATCGGCGACCGGAAGCTGGACCTCGCGGTCCGTCTGGAGGTCGCCAACCAGCACTTCCAGGTGTGCGAGAGCGTCGACCAGGCCGTGCAGATGGCACCTCCCGGGCGGATCGAGGTCATCGCGAACTACACCGCCTTCCAGGACCTGCGCCGCCGCGTCGGCAACTGACCCCCAAGGACGGTCATCTCATGAGCGACAACCAACTGCGGATCGTCTGGGTCTACCCCGACCTCCTCAGCACCTACGGCGACCAGGGCAACGTCCTCGTCGTGGAACGCCGGGCCCGCCAGCGCGGCCTCGACGTGGCCCGGATGGACGTACGCAGCGACCAGCCGATCCCGACCTCCGGCGACATCTACCTCATCGGTGGCGGCGAGGACCGGCCGCAGCGGCTCGCGGCCGAGCGGCTGCGCCGCGACGGGCACCTGTACCGGGCGGTGGAGAACGGCGCGATCGTGTTCTCGGTGTGCGCCGGGTACCAGATCCTCGGCCAGGAGTTCGTCAACGACCTGGGCCAGCGCGAGCCGGGTCTCGGGCTGCTGGACGTGACGACGGAGCGCGGCACCGGCGAGCGTTGCGTCGGCGACGTGCTCGCCGACATCGACTCGCGCCTCGGTCTGCCCCCGCTGACCGGCTTCGAGAACCACCAGGGCGTCACCCACCTCGGCCCCACCGCCCGCGCGTTCGCCCAGGTGCGGATCGGCCGGGGCAACGGCACGGGGGACGGCACGGAGGGCGCGTACAACGACACGGTCTTCGGCACGTACATGCACGGGCCCGTGCTCGCCCGCAACCCTCAGGTCGCGGACCTGCTGCTGAAGCTGGCCCTGGACGTGAACGCGCTGCCGCCGATCGACGACCACTGGTACGAGGCGCTGCGCAACGAGCGGATCGCGGCCGCCCAGCAGCCTGCCTGAACGTCTCTGCACAGGCCCGTCGGACACCTTCCGGACACCCGTCCGGTGCCCGTCCGACGGGCCTTCCGCACAGGTGAGCGGGCCCGTCTGACACCCCGTCCGCACAGGTGAGCGGGCCCGTCCAGCAGGCGGACGCACGGTGCGTTCCGGCCCCCTCCTGACGCTAGGGTGGCGACGTCCGCGCCGGACAGCGTGGTTCGGCCCCGGCCCACGTGGAGAAGGTTTTTCGGGCTATGCGCATTGGTGTCCTCACGTCCGGCGGCGACTGCCCCGGCCTGAACGCCGTCATCCGGTCCGTCGTCCACCGTGCCGTGGTCGACCACGGCGACGAGGTCATCGGCTTCCGGGACGGCTGGCGGGGCCTCCTGGAGTGCGACTACCTCAAGCTCGACCTCGACGCCGTGGGCGGCATCCTGGCCCGCGGCGGCACCATCCTCGGCTCCTCCCGGGTCCGCCCCGAGCATCTGCGGGACGGCGTGGAACGGGCCCGGGGCCATGTCGAGGAGCTCGGTCTCGACGCGATCATCCCGATCGGCGGTGAGGGCACGCTGAAGGCGGCCCGCCTGCTGTCGGACAACGGCCTGCCCATCGTCGGCGTGCCGAAGACCATCGACAACGACATCGCGGTCACCGACGTCACCTTCGGCTTCGACACCGCCGTCGGGGTCGCGACCGAGGCCCTGGACCGGCTGAAGACCACCGCCGAGTCCCACCAGCGCGTGCTCATCGTGGAGGTCATGGGCCGTCACACCGGCTGGATCGCACTGCACTCGGGCATGGCGGCCGGCGCCCACGCCATCGTCGTACCGGAACGCCCCTTCGACATCGACGAGCTGGCGCGGCGGGTCGGGGAGCGCTTCGAGGCGGGCAAGCGGTTCGCGATCGTCGTGGCCGCGGAGGGCGCCAAGCCGAGGGCCGGCTCCATGGAGTTCGACGAGGGCGGCAAGGACGTCTACGGCCACGAGCGGTTCGCCGGGATCGCCCGCCAGCTCTCGGTGGAGCTGGAGGAGCGCCTCGGCAAGGAGGCCCGGCCGGTCATCCTCGGGCACGTCCAGCGCGGCGGCACGCCCACCGCGTACGACCGCGTGCTGGCCACCCGCTTCGGCTGGCACGCGGTGGAGGCCGTGCACCGCGGCGAGTTCGGCATGATGACCGCGCTGCGCGGCACCGACATCGTGACCGTGCCGCTGGCGGAGGCCGTGAAGACGCTGAAGACGGTCCCGGAGGAGCGGTACGCCGAGGCGGAGTGCGTGCTCTGAGCCTTCTGCGGGCTTCAGCCGCCCCCGGCCGCAGTCGCGGCCGGGGGCGGCTTTAGTCTGGGTTCGGACAGACAGCTGTGGACAGACAGCGCGCAACCCCCACGAACCAGGAGCCGGCGGATGGATCACAGCGGGCACGGCATGACCATGGATCTGCCGCCGTTCACGCTGGGACGAGGTCTTCAGTGGTCGGCGGACCCCTTCTTCCTCGTGGCCTGCCTGCTGGCCCTGGCCCTGTACGGCTGGGGGGTCGTCAGGCTGCGGCGGCGCGGGGACGCCTGGCCGGTCGGCCGGACCGTGTCGTACACCGTCGGGGTGCTGACGGTCATGGCGGTGATGTGCACCGCGCTGAACGACTACGGGATGGTCATGTTCAGCGTGCACATGGTGCAGCACATGGTGATCAGCATGCTGTCGCCGATCCTGATCCTGCTCGGCGCCCCGGCCACCCTGGCCCTGCGCGCGCTGCCGGTCGCGGGCCGGGGCCGCAAGGGGCCGCGCGAGCTGCTGCTGGCGCTGCTGCACAGCCGCTACATGCGGGTCGTCACGCATCCGGCGTTCACGATCCCGCTGTTCATCGCGAGCCTGTACGCCCTGTACTTCTCCCCGCTGTTCGACTTCCTGATGGGTTCCAGGGCGGGGCACCTGGCGATGATGGTGCACTTCCTCGCCGTCGGCGTGGTGTTCTTCTGGCCGATCATCGGCGTGGATCCCGGGCCGAACCGGCCCGGTCATCTGATGCGGATGCTGGAGCTGTTCGCGGGCATGCCGTTCCACGCGTTCTTCGGTATCGCGCTGATGATGGGGTCGACGCCGATGGTCGACAGCTTCCGCAACCCGCCCGCCTCGCTCGGCATCGACGCGCTGTCCGACCAGAACGCGGCCGGCGGCATCGCGTGGGCGTTCAGCGAGATCCCCTCGGTGCTGGTGCTGATCGCACTGCTGTTCCAGTGGTACGGGTCCGAGCAGCGGCAGGCCAAGCGCTCGGACCGGGCCGCGGACCGGGACGGGGACAAGGAGCTGGAGGCGTACAACGCCTACCTGGCCTCCCTGAACGCACAGGGGCGCTGAAGCCCGCTCCGGGCCGCCACAGCGGCGGTGACCACTCCCCCGACGGTGCCTCGCGGCGCCTCGCACACGCACGGGCGGTACCACCGAGCCCGAACCGGGGCACCATGGAGGAGGACGAACCCTGAGCAGGGTGTCCTGAGGAGGGTGTCGCGATGCCCGGTTCCACGGACGGTTCCACGAGAGCGATGGGGGTGCTCACCCTCGGCGGACTCGTCGTGGTGACGGCCTACACGGTGGCGCTCGGCAGCAACGGCTGGCTGTGGTTCGGCTGGGTCGTGCTGGGACTGCTCACCCTGGCCATGATCGTCACCGACAACCGACCCGCCTAGGTCCGGTACACGCGGGGGGCTCACGTCCCGGTGAGGCGTGCCGCCGAGTGCACGCCCGGCTGGTACTTCGGCAGCCGGGCGGTGATCTTCATGCCCGCCCCGACCGCGGTCTCGATGACGAGCCCGTGGTCGTCGCCGTAGACCTGCCGCAGCCGGTCGTCGACGTTCGACAGCCCGATGCCGCCGGACGGGCTGACCTCGCCCGCGAGGATCCGGCGCAGCAGGGCGGGGTCCATGCCCGCGCCGTCGTCCTCGATGACCACCAGGGCCTCGGCGCCCGCGTCCTGCGCGGTGATCTGGATGCGGCACGTGTCGGCCTTGCCCTCCAGACCGTGCTTGACGGCGTTCTCGACGAGGGGCTGGAGGCACAGGAAGGGCAGCGCCACCGGCAGCACCTCGGGGGCGATCTGGAGGGTGACGGAGAGCCGGTCGCCGAAGCGCGCCCGGACCAGCGCCAGGTAGTGGTCGATGGCGTGGAGCTCGTCGGCGAGGGTGGTGAACTCGCCGTGCCTGCGGAACGAGTAGCGGGTGAAGTCGGCGAACTCCAGCAGCAGCTCCCGGGCGCGCTCGGGGTCGGTGCGCACGAAGGAGGCGATGACCGCGAGCGAGTTGAAGATGAAGTGCGGGGAGATCTGGGCCCGCAGGACCTTGATCTCGGCCTCGATCAGCCGGGTCCTGGACTGGTCGAGGTCGGCCAGTTCCAGCTGCACGGACACCCAGCGGGCGACCTCCCCGGCCGCCCGGACCAGGACCGCGGACTCGCGGGGCGCGCAGGCGACGAGCGCGCCGCGCACCCGGTCGTCGACGGTGAGCGGGGCGACCACGGCCCAGCGCACCGGACAGTCGGGGGTGTCGCAGTCCAGCCGGAACGCCTCGCCCCGGCCGGTCTCCAGAGGGCCCGCGAGCCGCTCCCTGACCTCGGCCCGGTGGTGGCTGCCCGCTCCGTCCCAGACGAGGACGTCGTGGTCGTCGGCGAGGCACAGCGCGTCCGTGCCGAGCAGCGACCGCAGGGTGCGGGCCGATCTGCGGGCCGTCTCCTCGGTGAGGCCCTCGCGCAGCGGGGGCGCGGCCAGGGACGCGGTGTGCAGGGTCTCGAAGGTGGCGTGCTCGACGGGGGTGCCGAGGCCGCCCTGGCTCTCCGGGCGTGCCGTGCGCCGGCCCAGCCAGAATCCGGCGGCCAGCAGGGGCAGCGCGGCCACGCACAGGCCCGCCAGGAATCCGCTCACGCCCGCGCCTCCGGCCGCAGTTCCTCGGTGCGCAGCTCCTCCGGCAGATGGAAGCGCGCCAGCACCGCCGCCGTGCCGGCCGGCACCCGACCCGGGGTCGCGAGGGACACCAGCACCATGGTGAGGAAGCCCAGCGGTACGGACCACAGGGCGGGCCAGGCGAGCAGGGCGTGCGGCGGTCCGCCGGTGCCCGGGAAGCCCGCCATGGTCGCGGTGACCGCCACGAACGCCGAGCCGCCGCCCACCAGCATCCCGGCGGCCGCGCCGGGCGGGGTAAGCCGCCGCCACCAGATGCCGAGGACGAGCAGCGGGCAGAACGACGACGCGGACACGGCGAAGGCGAGCCCGACCGCGTCGGCCACGGGCAGACCACCTACCAGGACGCTCGCCGCGAGCGGCACGGCCATGGCGAGCACCGTGCCGAGCCGGAAGTGCGGTACGCCACGGGCGGGCAGGACGTCCTGGGTGAGGACGCCGGCCACGGCCATGGTCAGCCCGGAGGCGGTGGACAGGAACGCGGCGAAGGCGCCCCCGGCGACCAGCGCGCCGAGCAGTTCCCCGCCCAGGCCCCCGATCATCCGCTCGGGCAGCAGCAGTACGGCGGCGTCCGCGTCGCCGGTGAGGGTGAGTTCGGGGGCGTACAGCCGGCCGAGCGCGCCGTAGACCGGGGGCAGCAGGTAGAAGGCGCCGACCAGGACGAGCACCGCGACGGTGGTGCGGCGGGCGGCGACCCCGTGCGGGCTGGTGTAGAAGCGGACGACGACGTGCGGCAGGCCCATGGTGCCGAGGAAGGTGGCGAGGATCAGTCCGTAGGTGGCGTACAGCGGGCGCTCCTGGCGACCGGCGGCCAGCGAGGTCGACATCCCGGCCTGGCCGCCGCGGTCGGCCGCGGGCACCGTGCTGCCCTCGGCGAAGGTCAGCCGGGTGCCCCGCTCGATGCGGTGGACGCCGGCCGGCAGGTCGAGCCGGGTGCCGTCCAGGGGCCGGCCGTCGACGGTGCCGCTGACGGTCACGGTCAGCGGCCGGTCCAGCATCAGGTCGAGGGTGGAGTCGAAGCGCACGACGCCCGGCCGGCGGAAGGCGGCGGGTTCCTCGAAGGCGTGCGTGGGCGCGCCGTCGCCCTGCCAGGCGAGGACCAGGAAGAGGGCGGGGACCAGCAGGGCGGTGAGCTTCAGCCAGTACTGGAAGGCCTGGACGAAGGTGATGCTGCGCATGCCGCCCGCGGCCACGGTCGCCACCACGACGACCGCCACGATCACCCCGCCGAGCATCCCGGGCGCGCCGGTCAGCACGGTCAGCGTCAGTCCGGCGCCCTGGAGTTGGGGCAGCAGATAGAGCCAGCCCACGCCCACCACGAAGGCGCCCGCGAGCCGTCGTACGGCCGAGGAGGCGAGCCGTGCCTCGGCGAAGTCGGGGAGGGTGTAGGCGCCGGAGCGGCGCAGCGGGGCGGCGACGAACAGGAGCAGGACGAGGTATCCGGCGGTGTAGCCGACGGGGTACCAGAGCATGTCGGGGCCCTGGACGAGGACGAGCCCCGCGATGCCGAGGAAGGAGGCGGCGGAGAGGTACTCGCCGCTGATGGCGGCCGCGTTGAGGCGGGGTCCGACGGTGCGGGAGGCGACGTAGAAGTCGGAGGTGGTGCGGGATATGCGCAGGCCGAAGGCGCCGACGAGGACGGTGGCGACCACGACGAGGGCGACGGCGGGGACGGCGTAGCCGGAGTTCACGACGCTCAGCGGTCCTCCACGAGGAGCACGAAGTCCCGTTCGTTGCGTTCGGCCCGGCGTACGTACCAGCGGGCGAGCAGCACGAGGGGGGCGTACAGGCAGAAGCCGAGGACGGCCCATTCGAGGCGGCGGGCGTCCGGCATGGCGGCGAAGAGCAGCGGGAGCGGGCCGACGAGCAGCACGAGGACGGCGAACACGGCGAGGGCGGCGCGCAGTTGGGTGCGCATCAGGGAGCGGACGTAGGTGTGTCCGAGGGTGGTCTGCTCGGCTATCTCGGTGCGGGGGCGGTAGTAGCCGGAGGCGCGTCCGGTGCGGCGGGGCGGGCCGGTGACGACGACGCGGCGCTCGGCGGGGTCCTGGGGCACGAGTTCCTCCCTAGCTGGTCGGGCGGCGCATCAGCAGGTCCCTGAGCTCGCGTGCGTGGCGGCGGCTGACCTGGAGTTCCTCGGTGCCGACCTGGACGCTCACCGTACCCGCGTCCAGGCGGAGTTCGCCGATGTGGCGCAGGGCGACCAGGTGGCGGCGGTGGATGCGGACGAATCCGCGGGAGCGCCAGCGCTCCTCCAGGGTGGACAGCGGGATGCGGACGAGGTGGCTGCCGCGGCCGGTGTGCAGCCGGGCGTAGTCACCGTGCGCCTCGACATGGGTGATGTCGTCGACCGCGACGAAGCGGGTCACGCCGCCGAGTTCGACCGGGAGGTGGTCGGGGTCGGGTTCGTGCACGGGGAACCGCGGTGCCGTGCCGCGCAGTTCGGCGGCCCGTCGTACCGCCTCGCCGAGGCGTTCCTTGCGGACCGGTTTGAGCACGTAGTCGACGGCCTTCAGGTCGAAGGCCTGGACGGCGAAGTCCTCGTGGGCGGTGACGAACACGACCAGCGGGGGCCGGGCGAAGCCGGTCAGCAGCCGGGCCAGGTCCAACCCGTCGAGACCGGGCATGTGGATGTCGAGGAAGACGACGTCGACGGCCTCGGGGCCGTGCGGGCCGGACTCCAGGGCGCGGTTGATGCGGCGCAGCGCCTCGGTCGCGTCGCCCGCGCCCTGCACGCTGCCTATCCGGGGGTCGGCGTTGAGCAGGTAGAGCAGTTCCTCCAGCGAGGGGCGTTCGTCGTCGACGGCGAGGGCGCGCAGCATGAACGTGGAGTGTAGGAGCAATCGGTACGTCTGGACATGTGCCCTGCGTGTGGGTTCGCGCTGGATACAGTGCGGCCATGAACAGCAGGCCCCCGTCGTTCGACGAGCTCGACCGGAAGATCCTCACCGCGCTGATGGCGAACGCGCGGACCAGTTTCGCCGAGATCGGCGCGGCGGTCGGTCTGTCCTCGACGGCCGTGAAGCGCCGGGTGGACCGGCTGCGGGAGACAGGGGTGATCACGGGGTTCACGGCCACGGTGAAGCCGTCGGCGCTGGGCTGGAGCACGGAGGCGTACGTCGAGGTGTACTGCGAGGGCGCGGCGCCGCCGCGGCGGCTGGCGGAGGTGGTGCGCAACCATCCGGAGATCACCGCGGCGATGACGGTGACGGGCGGCGCGGACGCGCTGCTGCACGTGCGGGCCCGGGACGTGGACCACTTCGAGGAGGTGCTGGAGCGCATCCGGGTGGAGCCGTTCATCCGGAAGACGATCAGCGTGATGGTGCTCTCCCACCTGCTGCCGGAGAGCCCGGAGGCGGGCGCGAGCCAGCCGGCTCCCAGCGAGCCCGCGCAGGACGCAGCGGAGATGCGCCGACCGGCGTAAAGACGCAGCGATGCTGCGTGAACACGCAGGGTTCGTTCCTTGTCGTGCGGTTCTGTCACTTCTTACCTTGGTGTCAACCCTCAGTCGCCACCCGTAGGAAGCGGAGGAACCCCTCTGTGTCCGAAAGCCGTGTGCCACGCTCCCGGCGTTTCCTGGTCTGCGAACCCAGACACTTCGCCGTGCAGTACGCGATCAATCCCTGGATGCATCCCGACACCCATGTCGACGTCGATCTGGCCCGGGAGCAGTGGCGGGCGCTGATCGGCGCCTACCGGGCCCACGGCCACACCGTCGAGACGGTGGAGCCGGTGGCCGGTCTGCCGGACATGGTCTTCGCCGCGAACTCGGCGGTCGTCGTCGGCGGCCGGGTCTTCGGCTCGCTGTTCCACGCGCCCGAACGGCGCCCCGAGGCCGTGCACTACGACACCTGGTTCAAGGCCGCGGGCTTCACCGTGCACCGTCCCGAGTCGGTCTGCGAGGGAGAGGGCGACCTGGTCTGGACCGGCCGCTACCTGCTGGCCGGGACCGGCTTCCGGACCACCCGGGAGGCGCACCGGGAGGTGCAGGAGTTCTTCGGCCGGCCGGTGATCGGCCTGACGCTGGTGGACCCGTACTTCTACCACCTGGACACGGCGCTGTTCGTGCTCGGCGACGGCCCCGACGCCGACATCGTGTACTACCCGCAGGCGTTCTCTCCGGGCAGCCGCGAGGTGCTGGAGCGGCTGTTCCCGGACGCCGTCCTGGCCACCCGCGAGGACGCGCTGGCGTGGGGCCTGAACTCGGTGTCCGACGGCCGTCACGTCTTCATCGCGCCGCAGGCCGAGGCGCTGGCCGCCCGGCTGGCCGAGCGCGGCTACCTCCCCGTCCCCGTCGACCTGTCCGAGTTCCACAAGGCCGGCGGCGGCATCAAGTGCTGCACCCAGGAGATCCGCTGATGACCGCACCCGCCCGTACGCTCCCGGACAGCCGCACCTCGGCCGACCTGATCCGCGCGGAGGCGCCCGTCCTCGCGCACAACTACCATCCGCTGCCCGTGGTCGTGGCCCGGGCCGAGGGCGTCTGGGTGGAGGACGTCGAGGGCCGCCGCTATCTCGACATGCTGGCCGGCTACTCCGCGCTCAACTTCGGCCACCGCCATCCGGCGCTGATCGAGGCGGCGCACCGCCAGCTCGACCGGCTGACCCTCACCTCGCGCGCGTTCCACAACGACCGGCTCGCCGGGTTCGCCGAACGGCTGGCGGCGCTGACCGGCCTGGACATGGTGCTGCCCATGAACACCGGCGCGGAGGCGGTGGAGAGCGCGATCAAGGTGGCCCGCAAGTGGGCGTACGAGGTGAAGGGCGTGCCCGCCGACCGGGCCACCATCGTGGTCGCGGCGGACAACTTCCACGGCCGTACGACGACGATCGTCGGCTTCTCCACGGACGAGACGGCCCGCGCGGGCTTCGGCCCCTTCGCGCCCGGCTTCCGGGTGGTGCCCTACAACGACCTCGCGGCGCTGCGGGCGGCGGTCGACGAGACGACGGCCGCCGTCCTGATCGAGCCGATCCAGGGCGAGGCGGGCGTGGTCGTCCCGGACGACGGTTATCTGGCCGGTGTCCGGGAGCTGACCCGGCGGGAGAACTGCCTGTTCGTCGCGGACGAGATCCAGTCGGGTCTCGGCCGCACCGGCCGCACCCTCGCGGTCGAGCACGAGGGGGTCGTCCCGGACGTCCTGCTGCTGGGCAAGGCGCTGGGCGGCGGCATCGTGCCGGTGTCGGCCGTGGTGGGCCGCCGGGAGGTCCTCGGGGTGCTGCGGCCCGGCGAGCACGGCTCCACGTTCGGTGGCAACCCGCTCGCCGCCGCGGTCGGCACGGCCGTCGTCGAACTGCTGGAGACGGGCGAGTTCCAGCGCCGGGCCGCCGAGCTGGGCACGGCGCTGCGCGACGGCCTGACCGCGCTGGTCGGCCGGGGTGTGGTCGGCTTCCGCGCCCGCGGGCTGTGGGCGGGCGTCGACGTGGACCCGGCCATCGGCACCGGCCGCGAGATCAGCGAGCGCCTGATGCGCGAGGGGGTCCTGGTCAAGGACACCCACGGTTCCACGATCCGGCTGGCGCCGCCGCTGACGATCACCGGCGAGGAACTGGCGGGGGCGCTCGCCGCCCTGGCGAAGGTGCTCGCGCAGACGGCCTGATCCGGACCCCGCGACCCCGTCCGCACGAGCCCGCCCGGCTCGTGCGGACGGGGTCGTCGCCGTCCTGCGGTGGCGCGGGGGCCTGCGGTTGCGCAGTGTGAAGACTGTCGGGTGGTGGTGGACCACTGTCAACGCCAGAGGGGTCGGCCGTGAGCGCACACGAGGAGCACGACGTGGCTCGCCCGCGCTTCGACGTGGCCGACGCCGCGCCCCTGCTGCTCGACGCGCAGGGTGTGGTGACGAGCTGGACCGGCGGTGCCCGGCGGCTGCTGGCGTACTCGGCCGCGGAGGCGGTCGGCCGGGGGCTGGCCGACCTGCTCGGCGAGCGGGACGCGGCGCGGGTGCCGGAGCTGGTCGAGCACTGCCGTGAGCACGGCGGCTGGTCGGGGCTGCTCACCGTACGGACCAAGGACGGCCGGCCGGTCAGCGTCATGGCCCGGCTGGTCCGGGCCGAGGACGACGCGGGCCCGGCCCGGCTGCTGATGCTGGTGTCGGAGCTGTCCGGGGCGGCGGGCTGGGACCTGGGCCGCGGCATGCTGGAACAGCTGGTCCAGTCGCCGATCGGCATCGCGATCGTGGACCGGGACCTGCGCTACGTGTGGTCCAACGAGGCCCTCGCACAGTTCGGCGGCGGGTCGCCGCAGGAGCGGCTGGGCCTGCGGATCTCGGACATCCAGCCGGGCCTGGACACCGATCGCATGGAGGCCCGGATGCGGCAGGTGCTGGAGACCGGGGAGCCGGTGACCGGCTACGAGCACGTGGGCCACGTGCAGTCCACGCCGCACCGCGAGACCTCCCACATGATGTCGTTCACCCGCCTGGAGGACGAGCACGGTCACCCGGTGGGCGTGTACTACACGGTCGTGGACATCACCGAGCTGCACCGCGCACGGCAGCGGCAGGCGCTGCTGGACCGGGGCGGCGAGCACATCGGCCGCAGCCTGGACATCATGCGCACCGCGCAGGAGCTGGCCGACGTGGTGGTCCCGGCCTTCGCCGACTTCGTCACCGTGGACCTGCTGGAGCCGGTGCTGCGCGGCGCCGAGCTCTCGCCCGGACCCCTGCGCGACGTGGACCCGCTGCGGCTTCGCCGGGTCGCCCAGCGGTCGGCACAGAAAAACCTGCCCGAGGCCGTCATCGCCATCGGGCAGACCGCCGCCTACGCGTCCGGATCGCCTCCGGTGCGGTGCCTGTCCACCGGCACGTCGTGGCACGAGGAACGCCTCGACCCCCTGGCCCGGGAGTGGGCGACGAACATCCCGGAGGGCAAGGAAGCCACGTTCGTGGAGCTGGGGCTGCACAGTGTGCTGATCGTGCCGCTGCGGGCGCGGGGCATCACCCTCGGCATCACCCTGTTCTACCGGCGGCACCGCCAGGAGCCCTTCGACGAGGACGACCTGGCCCTGGCCGAGGACATCGTCTCGCGGGCGGCCGTGTGCATCGACAACGCCCGCCGCTACACCCGCGAGCGCCTGTCCGCGCTGGTCCTCCAGCGCAACCTGCTGCCGCGCCGGCTGCCCGAGCAGGACGCGGTGGAGGCGGCCGCCTGCTACCGCCCCGCCGACGAGCTGACCGGCCTCGGCGGCGACTGGTACGACCTCATCACGCTGTCCGGCGCGCGGGTGGCCCTGGTGGTGGGCGAGGTGCTCGGCCACGGCATCCAGGCCGCCGCGGCGATGGGACGGCTGCGGACCGCCGTGGACACCCTGGCCGCGCTGGACCTCCCGCCCGACGAGGTGCTCGGCCATCTGGACGACCTGGTGGCCCGCTCGGCGCACGAGGAGGTGACCGGGGCGGACCCCGAGGGGGGCGACGAGGCCGGGACCCTGGGCGCGGGCTGCCTGTACGTCGTCTACGACCCGGTCGAGGGACGCTGCGGGATGGCCGCCGCGGGCCATCCCGCGCCGGTGGTGATCGCGCCGGACGGGAGCATCACCTTCGTCGAGCTCCCCCAGGGACCGCCGCTCGGGGTCGGCGGTCCGCCCTTCGAGGCGGTGGAACTGACCCTGGAGGAGGGCAGCACGCTGGTCCTGCACACCGACGGCCTGCTGGCGCACAGTACGCAGGAGCACTTCGCCGACGCGGACCGCGACCGGCTGCGCACGGCCCTGGGGCGTCCGTCGACCAGCCTGGAGCTGCGCTGCCGGGACGTGGTCGACGCGCTGGTGCCGGCCGGGCCGCACGACGACGTCGCCCTGCTGATGGCCCGCACCCACCGGCTGGACGCCGGGCACGTCGCGTCCTGGGACCTGCCGGCCGAACCGGAGATCGTCGCCGAGGCCCGCGGGTCGGCCGTCCGGCAACTGGCGCAGTGGGGGCTGAAGGAGCTGACGTTCAGCACGGAACTGGTGGTCAGCGAGCTGGTCACCAACGCGATCCGGCACTCGGCGGGCCCGATCCGGCTCCGGCTGATCCGGGGGCACGCCCTGGTGTGCGAGGTCTTCGACGGCTCCGCCACCGCGCCCCATCTGCGCCATGCGCGCACCACGGACGAGGGCGGGCGCGGCCTGCTGCTGGTCTCCCAGTTCGCCGACCGGTGGGGGACCCGCTTCGTCCCCGACGGCAAGATCATCTGGGCTGAGCAGTCCCTGGCGGGGCACACGGGGTGACGGGTCGCACGGTGCTCGGCGGCTCGTCCGCCGGGAACCGGCGACCGGCGACCGGGAACCGTCCCGACCGTCCTGTCGACCGTCCGGAGGGCGTACGCGGTCCCCGGCTGGGTACCCGGCGTGGACCTCCCCGTGGAAGGGCGGCTGCGATGAACGACATGACGCGGCAGCAGACAGCAGGCACCGGCGGACTGCGGGTGGTGGTCGTCGGCGCGACCGGCAACGCGGGTACGAGCGTGGTGGAGTCCCTGCGCCACCATCCCGCGGTGGCCTCGGTCCTCGGGCTCGCCCGCCGGGTCCCGGACTGGAAACCCGACGGCACCTCCTGGGCGGCCGCGGACGTCGACCCGGGCGGCGGCGATCTCGTCGAGCACTTCACCGGTGCGGACGCGGTCGTCCATCTGGCCTGGAAGTTCCAGCCCACCCACGACCCCGTCACGACATGGCGCACCAACGTGCTCGGCAGCATCAGGGTCTTCGAGTCCGCGGCGGCGGCCGGGGTCCCCGCGCTGATCCACGCGTCGTCCGTCGGCACCTACTCGCCCGGCCCCAAGGACCACCCGGTCGACGAGTCCTGGCCGACCCACGGCTGGCCCCAGGCGGCGTACTGCCGCGAGAAGGCCTACCTGGAGCGGTACCTGGACGCGTACGAAACGGCCCACCCGGACGTGCGGGTGGTCCGGATGCGCCCCGGGTTCCTGTTCAAACGGGAGTCGGCGTCACAGCAGCGGCGGATCTTCGCCGGGTCGCTGCTGCCCACCCAGTTGCTGCGACCGCCGTTCGTGCCGGCGGTCCCGGACCTGCCGGGACTGGTCTTCCAGGCCCTGCACACCGACGACGCGGCCACCGCGTACGTGGCGGCCGTCGTACGGCCCGTGCACGGCGCGTTCAACCTCGCCGCGGATCCGCCCCTGGACGCGGCCGCGCTCGGCCGGATCCTGGAGTCACGGCCGCTGCGGCTCCCGCTGCCGCCGGTCAGGGCCGCGCTCTCGATGGCCTGGCGGCTACGGCTCGTACCCGCCTCCCCCGACCTGTTCGACGCCGTCCTGCGACTGCCGCTGATGGACAGCTCGCGGGCGCGGGCGGAACTGGACTGGCGGCCGCGGCGCAGGGCCACCGAAGCCGTCCGGGAGTTCCTGGACGGCCTGCGCGACCACGCGGGCATGGACACGGCACCGCTCTCCGCCTGAACCGGACCGCCGCCGTACGAGGTCCGCACGGCGTCCGTACGAGGTCCGCCGCCCGGCCCGGGGACGACACCGGGCCCGGCGGACCACGTGCCGCCGGACGAAGGGACACGCACACGTTGACCCCCGCCACACCCGGCCCGCCCGCCCCGCACGCCCTGCGCGACTACGCCCTGCTCGCCGACGGCCGGCGCGGCGCCCTGGTCGGACCGCGCGGCGACATCGTGTGGATGTGCGCCCCCGACTGGGACAGCGACGCCGTCTTCGCCGCCCTGATCGGTGGCGAGGGCTGGTACACCGTCTCCCCCACCGGCCCGTTCGTCTGGGGCGGCTACTACGAGTCGGGCAGCCTCGTCTGGCGCAGCCGCTGGATCACCACCGACGGCATCGTCGAGTGCCGCGAAGCCCTCGCCCACCCCGGCGACCCGCACCGCGCCGTCGTACTGCGCAGGATCCTGGCCGTCGAGGCCGACGCCCACGTCGACGTCCGGCTGAGCCCCGCGGCGGGCTTCGGCACCCACCCGATGCGCGAGGCTCGCCGCGACGGGACGGGCCGCTGGACGGCACGCACCGGCGGCCTGCACGTCCGCCTCGACGGCGCACCCGACGCCCGGCCGGACGGCACGGCGCTGCGCACCACGGTGCGTCTGCGGGCCGGCGAGCACCACGACCTCGTCCTGGAGGTCTCCGACCGGACGCTGCCGGCCCCCGAGCCGGCCGACCGGCTGTGGCGGGGCACGCAGGCGGCGTGGAAGGCGGGCGTCCCCGACCTCGCGAACACCCTCGGACGGCGGGACGCCCGGCACGCCTACGCGGTCCTGTCCGGCCTCACCGGCCCCGGCGGCGGCACCGTGGCCGCGGCCACCACGAGCCTGCCGGAACGTGCCGAGCAGGGCCGCAACTACGACTACCGGTACGTGTGGATGCGCGACCAGGCCTACATCGGCGAGGCGGTCGCCGCCGCCGGGGCGCACCCGCTGCTGGACGACTCCGTCCGGTTCGTCGTCGCCCGCCTGCTCGAACACGGGCCCGCGCTCGCACCCGCGTACACCGCCGCCGGAACCGCGGTGCCGGACCAGCGCAGGCTCGATCTGCCCGGCTACCCGGGCGGCTTCGACGTCGTCGGCAACCAGGTCAACCACCAGTTCCAGCTCGACGTGTTCGGGGAGTGCCTGCTGCTGCTCGCCGCCGCGGCCCGCCACGGCCGCCTCGACGCCGACGGCTGGCACGCCGCCGTCACCGCCGCCGACACGATCGCCGCCCGCCACCGGGAGCCGGACGCCGGGATCTGGGAACTGGACGCCGACCGCTGGGCGCACAGCCGGCTGGTCTGCGCGGCCGGGCTGCGCGCGATCGCCGCCGCGGGCCCGGGGGCGGGCGCCGGCCGCGCCGCCGGCTGGGAGGCGCTGGCGGACCGACTGGTGGCCGAGACCTCCGCCGAGTGCCTGCACCCCTCGGGGCGCTGGCAGCGCTCCCCGGCACAGCCGGGAGTGGACGTCGCGCTGCTGCTGCCCGCCGTCCGCGGCGCCCTGCCGGCCGACGACCCCCGGACCGTCGCCACGCTGCGTGCCGTGCGCGCCGACCTGGGCGTGGACCACCACGTCTACCGGTTCCGGCACGACCAGCGGCCCCTGGAGGACGCCGAGGGGGCGTTCCTGCTCGGCGGGTTCGTCATGGCGCTGGCCGAGCACCAGCAGCACGACGAGGTGGCGGCGGTCCGCTGGTTCGAGCGCAACCGCGCGGCCTGCGGCCCGCCCGGCCTGTACGCGGAGGAGTTCGACGTCGCCCAGCGGCAGTTGCGCGGCAACCTGCCCCAGTCCTTCGTGCACGCGCTCATGCTGGAGGCCGCCGCCACCCTCGCCCGCCGCCGATGACCCTCCCGTGCGCCCGGAAACGGCGACGAGATTGCCTCCGCTCCGACGTCGCGGGAAGCTTGCGCAGAAGTATGCAGGTCGACCGTGGACGGGCGAGAGGCGAGCCGTGTTCTACTACCTCCTGAAGTACGTGGTGCTGGGACCGCTGCTGAGAGTGCTCTTCAGGCCCCGGATCGAGGGCCTGGAGCACGTACCGGCGTCGGGCGCGGCCATCGTCGCGGGCAACCACCTCTCCTTCGCCGACCACTTCCTGATGCCCGCGATCCTCAAACGGCGCATCACCTTCCTGGCGAAGTCGGAGTACTTCACCGGTTCGGGCCTGAAGGGCCGGCTGACCGCCGCCTTCTTCCACAGCATCGGGCAGATCCCGGTGGACCGCACCGGCAAGGAGGCGGGACAGGCCGCGATCCGCGAGGGCCTGGGCGTGCTGAGCCGGGGCGAGCTGCTGGGCATCTACCCGGAGGGCACCCGTTCGCACGACGGGCGGCTGTACAAGGGCAAGGTCGGCGTCGCGGTGATGGCCCTGCGGGCCGGCGTGCCGATCGTGCCGTGCGCGATGATCGGCACCTTCGAGGCGCAGCCGCCGGGCCGGGTCCTCCCGCGCATCCACCCCGTCGTCATCCGCTTCGGCAAGCCGCTGGACTTCTCCCGCTACGCGGGGATGGAGAGCGAGAAGGCGATCCTGCGCGCCGTCACCGACGAGCTCATGTACGCCATCCTGGCGCTGTCCGAGCAGGAGTACGTCGACCGGTACGCGGCCGAGGTCAAGGCCGAACTGGCGGGAGACACGGCGGCCAGGCAGCCCAGGTTCCCCAGGATGCCGCTGAGTTGACGCCCGGACCCGAGCGAGGGGCGGCGGGGTGTGCCCCCGCCGCCCCTCCCCTCGTACGACCTGCGGTTACGGCTTCGGCGTGGCGTGCGGCGTGCAGGTCACGTCCGCGCCGTCCAGCTTGCCGGTGAGCAGGTAGGCGTCCACCCGGGTGTTGATGCAGGGGTTCACCAGGCCGGTCACACCGTGCGAGCCGGCGTCCTTCTCGGTGATCAGACGCGAGCCCTTGAACCGCTGGTGCAGCTCGACGGCGCCCACGTACGGCGTGGCGGCGTCACGCTGCGACTGCACGATCAGCACCGGCGGCAGGCCCTTGCCGGTCTTCACGTTCACCGGGGTCTGCTGCTTGACGGGCCAGGTGGCACAAGGCAGGTTCATCCACGCGTTGGCCCACGTCATGAACGGGTAGTCCTTGTTGAGCCGCGTGTTGTCGCGGTCCCACTTCTTCCAGCTCGTGGGCCACTTGGCGTCGGTGCACTCCACGGCCGTGTAGACGGCGTTGCCGTTCTCCGAGGAGATGTTGCCCGCGGTGTCGGACAGGTCGGGAGCGGCGGCGTCGACCATCGCCTGGGTGTCCCCGGCGACGTACTTGCTGAACACCGTGGCGACCGGCACCCACGAGGAGTCGTAGTACGGGGCGCTCTGGAAGAAGGAGATCAGCTCGGCCGGGCCGACGACCCCGCCGAGGGGGCTCTTCTTCGCGGTGGCACGCAGCGTGAGCCACTTCGCCTGGACGTCCGCGCGGGTGGTGCCGAGGTGGAAGGTGGCGTCGTTGGCGGCGACCCAGTCCTCCCAGTCCTTCCAGCGGCCCTCGAACGCGATGTCCTGCTCCAGGTTGGCCTGGTACCAGATGTTCTCGCGCGACGGGTTGACGACGCTGTCCACGATCATGCGCCGGACATGGCCCGGGAAGAGCGTGCCGTAGACGGCGCCGAGGTAGGTGCCGTAGGAGACGCCCAGGTAGTTGAGCTTCTTCTCGCCCAGCGCGGCCCGGATGACGTCCAGGTCGCGGGCGGTGTTCGGCGTGGTCATGTGCGGCAGCATCGCGCCGCTGCGCTCGTAGCAGCCGTCCGCGTACTCGGCGGCCAGCTTGCGCTGGGCGCGCTTGTCCGCCTCGGAGTCCGGCACCGGGTCGGCCTTGGGCGCCTTCACGAACTCCTGCGGGTCGATGCAGGAGATGGGCGCGGAGTGGCCGACGCCGCGCGGGTCGAAGCCAACGAAGTCGTACGCCTTGGCCGTGTTGGCCCACAGCGCGCTCTTCGTGGTGACCCGGCGCGGGAAGCGCATACCGGAGCCGCCGGGGCCGCCGGGGTTGTACACGAGGGCGCCCTGGCGCTCCTCCTTGGTACCCGTGTTGCCGATCCGGTCGACGGCCAGCTGGATCTTCTTGCCGTCGGGCCGGGCGTAGTCCAGCGGGACCGTGACGTAACCGCACTGGATCGGCTTCTCCAAGCCCCAGTCCGCGGGACAGTCCTTCCAGTCGATCCCCGCCTTCGCGGCGCGCTCCGCGGCGATGGCGGCACCGCGGGCCTCGCGGTCCTGGCCGGGGCGGCTCTCCGCGCTCGCCGTGGGCGCCGCGAAGGCGCCGGCTATCAGGGTCGCGGTGACCAGCGCTCCGGCCGAACCGAGCGCGGTCTTTCGATTCCTCGGTCTGATGTCCCTCAAGTGGGCACTCTCCGTATCTGGTTATTGACTGCAGAGGGATCATTTCGGCTGTGAGGTCCCTGAGAACAGGGTTCGTTGACCTTCTTTGCCAATCCGATAACCGGGAGCCATGTCCCGGTTACCGGATGCTCGGCGCCGAACCCGCCCTGCTTGCAGCCGACTTGACCCGGAACCGATTCGGCCTGGAGCCGGGCTCCGGGTCGGGCGACGGTTCGGGCCGGAGCCGGTTCGGGCCGGAGCCGGTTCGGTCCGGAGCCGGTTCAGCCCAGCTCCGCGAGCACCCCGTCCAGTACCCGGCGCAGGCGCAGCGCGTCCGCGGCGACCGCGGTCACCAGGGCGCCCGGTCCGGCGAGCGGAACGAGCACGGCCTGCTCGCCCAGCATCCGGGCCGTCACCGGCTCGGCGGCGAACTCCGGTCTGACGACCACCAGTTGACCCACGGCCCGATGTCCCGCCAGGACGGCGGGCCCGTCCCAGCCGCCGGGCGCGCCCGGCCCGCAGGCGAGTTCCTGGTCGAGCAGCGCACGCCCGTCGATCCGGACAGTGAGACGGCTGGTGAGCCGTCCGGGTTGCTCGCCGACCCGCCCCAGTACCTGCTCCTCGCGCAGCACGAGCCGGGCGGAGCCGGTCAGCCCCACCCGGGTCGTCACATGCAGTTCGCTGCCGCCGGCCGAGATCAACTGTTCTGGCAGCCAGTGGAGTTCCCCGCCGTCGGCGACGTCCAGCCGTACGTCGTAGCGGGCCTCCCCCTTGGTCTGGCCCGGCAAGGCGATGGTGGCCGCCGCCGACCCGACGCGCAGCCGGGCCCCGGGCCCGACCTCGGCCCGGACGGCGAGACGGTCGCCGCCGTGCGGCCCGCTCATCGCCCCGACGAGCATCACATGTGCCTCGCGGCCGCTCGCCCGGGTCCGCCGGAGCGCGAGCGGCCCGTCGCTCTCCAGCACCGGAAGGGCGGTGCCGCCGCGGCCGTCGTCGCGCGCGACGATCCTGGCGGCGGCACTGACCCCGTTCACGCGCACGCCGTCCAGGCGGCGAGCCGCGCCCGCACCCAGGCGGAGACCTCCCGCGCTCCGTCCTCACCGCGCAACGACTGGAAGACGACCGGGAGTTCGGCCCGTTGCGCCTTCGCGTCCGAGGCCATCCGCCCGAGGTCGGACCCCACGTACGGGGCGAGGTCGGTCTTGTTGACGACCAGCAGGTCGGCAGTGGTCACCCCGGGGCCGCCCTTGCGCGGGATGTCGTCGCCCCCGGCCACGTCGATCACGAAGATCTGCGCGTCGACCAGCCCTTTGGAGAAGGTGGCGGTGAGATTGTCGCCGCCGGACTCGACCAGGATCAGGTCCAGTGGTCCCACCGCGTCCTCCAGGTCCTCCACCGCCTCCAGGTTGGCGGAGATGTCGTCCCGGATCGCCGTGTGCGGGCACGCGCCCGTCTCCACTGCGGTGATCCGCTCGGGCGGCAGCACGGCCTCCCGCAGCAGGAACTCGGCGTCCTCCCGGGTGTAGATGTCGTTGGTGACGACCGCGAGGGACAGCTCCGCGCGCAGCGCGCGGCAGAGCGCGGCGACGGTGGCGGTCTTCCCGGACCCGACGGGCCCGCCGAGGCCGATCCGCAGGGCCCGGCGGCGGCCGTCGGGACGACGGGCGTCGGCACTGACGGCGGACGGGCCGTCGTGGGGGTGGTCGAGATGCATGAAGCGGCTCCTGCCTTTGTTCTGCGGTGCCCTGTCGAGCGGTCCGCGTGTGTGCCCTGCGGTCGTTCTGCCCATGGCCGGGTCACTAGGACGCGAACAGCCTGGCCGGCCAGGCGGCATGGGCCTCCGCGCCGATCTCCAGCAGGGGGGCCGAGGCCGCGGGCAGGGCGTCTACCCCTTCGTCGAGCACCCGCCGGGCCGCCTCGACCGCCCGGTCGGCCACCCGGTCCAGCTCCGGCGCCAGCCGGGCCAGCACCGCCGTGGCGTCGAACGGGTCCAGGCTCAGCAGCCGCACCGTCGCGGTGGCCGGCCCCCCGACGCTCTCGTACGCCGCGCAGTGGGCGGCGTCGACGGCCCCGAGCCCGGCCGCCCGCGCCAGCAGCCCCAGCACCACCGGCTGGTGCATCCCCTTGGGGAACCGGCGGGCCACGGCGTCGAGTTCCGGTGACGGCCAGGTCGCCCGGGCGGCCCGCAGCAACTGCCGGCCCAGCCTGCGCGCGACGGAACGCAGCGCGGGGGACGGCGTACGGGCGTCCGCCGCCGCGTCCAGCACCGACGGATCCGCCCCGAGCGCGGCCGCGGCGGCGAGGGACGCCGACACCAGCCCCGCCGTGTGCAGCCTGCCCCGGGCGAAGTCCTCCAGGCTCCCCGCTCCCGTGATCCGCCCGGCCCGGACGGCCGCCTCGGCCCCGCCGGAGTGCGCGTGCCCTCCGGCGGGAAAGCGGCCGTCGGCCAGGACGAGCAGTGCCGCCCTGGACATCAGAAGAGGAAGTAACGCTGGGCCATGGGCAGTTCGACGGCCGGAGCCGCCTCGACGAGCTCCCCGTCGATGTGCACGGCGAAGCTGTCGGGGTCGACCCGGACCCGCGGCCGCGCGTCGTTCTCACGCATGTCCGCCTTGGTCACCCCGCGCGTGGAGTCGATCGCCACGAACCGCTTCCCGAGCTGGAGCCGCTCCGGCAGCCCGTCCTCGACGGCCGCCGGGGCCACGAAGTTGAACGAGTTGGCCGCGGGCGCCCGCCCGATCGCCCCGAACATCGGGCGCGGCAGGATCGGCTGCGGGGTCGGGATCGAGGCGTTGGCGTCGCCCATCTGCGCGTACGCGATCTGCCCGCCCTTGAGGACGAGGTGCGGCTTGACGCCGAAGAACGCGGGCTCCCACAGCACGAGGTCGGCGAGCTTGCCGCTCTCGACGGAGCCGATCTCCCGGGCGAGGCCCTGGGCGAGCGCCGGGTTGATCGTGTACTTGGCGACATAGCGGCGGACCCGGTGGTTGTCCGCCCTTCCGTCACCGGGCAGCGCGCCCCTGCGCCGCTTCATCACGTGGGCCGTCTGCCAGGTCCGCAGGACGACCTCGCCGACGCGCCCCATGGCCTGGGAGTCGGACGAGATGATGGAGATCGCGCCGAGGTCGTGGAGGATGTCCTCCGCCCCGATCGTCGAGGGCCGGATCCGGGACTCGGCGAAGGCGAGGTCCTCGGGCACCGCCGGGTTGAGGTGGTGACACACCATCAGCATGTCGAGGTGCTCCTCGGCGGTGTTGACGGTGAACGGCCGGGTCGGGTTCGTCGAACTGGGCAGCACGTGCGGCTCGGACACCACGGTCATGATGTCCGGCGCGTGCCCGCCGCCCGCACCCTCCGTGTGGTACGCGTGGATCCCGCGCCCGGCGATCGCGGCGAGCGTGTCGCCCACGAATCCGGCCTCGTTGAGGGTGTCCGTGTGGATCGCGACCTGGATCCCGGTCCGCTCGGCGACGGTCAGCGAGGCGTCGATGACGGCCGGGGTGGAGCCCCAGTCCTCGTGCAGCTTCAGCCCGAGCGCTCCGCCGCGGATCTGGGACAGCATCGCCTCCTGCGAGACGGTGTTGCCCTTGCCGAGCAGACCGATGTTCAGGGGGTAGGACTCCATCGCCGCCAGCATCCGGGCCAGATGCCAGGGGCCGGGTGTCACGGTGGTCGCCTTCGAGCCCTCGGCCGGTCCGGTGCCGCCGCCGACCAGTGTGGTGACTCCGGAGGCGAGCGCCTCGTCGGCGATCTGCGGGCAGATGAAGTGGACGTGCGCGTCGACCGCGCCCGCGGTGAGGATCCGCCCGTTGCCCGCGATCACCTCGGTCTCCGGACCGATCACGAGATCCGGATGCACCCCGTCCATCGTGTCCGGGTTGCCCGCCTTGCCGATCCCGGTGATCCGCCCGTCGCGGATGCCGACGTCCGCCTTGACGATCCCCCAGTGGTCGACGATCACGGCACCCGTGACGACGGTGTCCGGGGTGCCCTCCGCGCGTGTGGCACGCGCCTGCCCCATGGACTCGCGGATGACCTTGCCGCCGCCGAACACGGCCTCGTCACCGGCGAGTCCGGGCCCGCCGCAGCGGTCCTCCTCGATCTCGATCAGCAGATCGGTGTCCGCGAGCCGGATGCGGTCGCCGGTCGTCGGGCCGAACAGGTCGGCGTACGCGGCGCGTGAGATCTCAGGCATCGAGGGGGCCTCCGGTCTCCCCGCGCAGTCCGGGCACGATCCGGGCACCGGCGAGCGGGACGAGTTCGACCTCGGCGGGGATCCCGGGTTCGAAGCGCACGGCGGTGCCGGCGGCGACGTTCAGCCGCTTGCCGCGCGCGGCGGCACGGTCGAAGTCCAGGCCGGGGTTGGCTTCGGCGAAGTGGTAGTGGGAGCCGACCTGGACGGGGCGGTCGGCGGCGTTGAGGACGGTGAGCCGGGTGACCTCGCGCCCCTCGTTGTAGACGATCGGGTCGTCCTCGAACAGGATCTCTCCGGGAATCACGGCGCTCCCCCGTCAGACGATCGGGTCGTGGACGGTGACGAGTTTGGTGCCGTCCGGGAAGGTCGCCTCGACCTGGACGTCGTGGATCATCTCGGGAATGCCGTCCATGACGTCGTCCCGGGTGAGCAACTTGCGTCCGGAGGACATGAGTTCGGCGACGGTGCGGCCGTCACGCGCGCCTTCGAGGATGTGCGACGTGATGAGCGCGACCGCTTCGGGGTGGTTCAGCCTGAGACCACGGGCCCGGCGCTTCTCGGCGACGTCGGCCGCCACATGGATCAGCAGCCTCTCTTGCTCGTGCGGGGTCAGTTGCACGTCCCACCTCACAGTCCTCGCTCCGGACCGTGCGGGGTCCGGTTGCCGCAGCCCCGGGGCAGCGTCCCTGATGGCGTGGATCGGCAGGCTAGTTGGAGCGGGTTTCGAGCAAGTTAACCAAGCTGTGATCGAATCCGTGGTCCGGTGCACGAGCAGACGTCCGCACGGGCCGCCGCCCGGGTCGTGCCGCGTCAGGCCTCCGCGCGCGGGTCCCGCACGCTCGTCAACGCCCGCAGCCCGTCCCGGCGGGTCTCGGAGGGCGTCTCCTCGATGAGGGCGGTCCGCGCCGCGAACCCCCGGGCCGGCGTGATCATCACACGCGCCAGGGCGTCCGCGGCGGCGTCCCGGGCGATCGGACCGGCGGCCCGGCAGCTGTCCACGACCCGCGCCCGGGCCTCGCGCGCCCCGTCCGCACCACGGTGGCGGGTTCGTCGTTGCGCAGGATCTCCGCCCGGACCTGGATCACCAGCCGGGGGGAAGACCCGGGCGCCGCCGTCCAGCAGCCCGGGCCTGATCGCGCTCACCTGGGCGAGGGCGCGGGGGATCAGCGCGCCGGGCGGGGACGGCGGGGGCCGGGCAGGGGCCAGGCCCCCGGCAGGGCGCGCACCGCCGGGCGGGGCGGGTGGCCCGGCCGTGCGCGCCCCGTCAGGCGGTGCCGGTCCCCCGGTGCTCGGCGGCGATCCCGAAGCGCCGGCGCTCCCGGGGAGCGGCCGCGACCTCGCGGACCGCGGAGACCGAGCTGATCACCTGCTCCTCCTCGGGGCCGTCGAGCGCGTCGAGCCGTTCCAGGTCCGAGGCGGAGACCAGGGCGACGAGAGGCTTGCCGTGGCGGGTCACGACGACGCGCTCACCGCCGTACACCACGCGGTTGATCAGGTCGGCGAGTTCAGCCCTGGCTTGCGTCACCGGAATCTCGTAGGCCATACCCCCATCATAACGTCACGTACGTCCTGTACATTTTTTACAGAGACACCTTGCCGCGAGGAGGGGGTTCCCATGACCCGACCGTCCGCCCGTCACGTCCTGCCGGGGTTCACCGAACGCACCGGCTCCGGGCACCGGACGCTCGATCCCTACGCGAAGCTGCTGGAGGGACGGATCGTCCTGCTGGGGTCACCGATCGACGACACCTCGGCCAACGACGTGATCGCGCAGTTCATGCACCTGGAGCACGCGGCGCCGGACCGGGCGATCTCGCTGTACATCAATTCCCCCGGCGGCTCGTTCAGCGCGATGACCGCCGTCTACGACACGATGCGCCACGTCAGCTGTGACGTGGAGACGTTCTGCCTGGGCCGGGCCGGGGCGTGTGCCGCGGTACTGCTGGCCGCGGGCGCGCCGGGCAGGCGGCACGCGCTGCCCGGCGCCCGGGTGACGATCCGCCAGCCGATGCTTCCCGGGCCGTTCGAGGCCCAGGTGAGCGATCTCGTCGTCGAGGCCAAGGAGTTGGCGCGCACCCGGGTCCTGCTGGAGGACATGCTGGCCCGGCACACGGGCCGGCCACCGGAGCAGGTGGCCGCGGACATCGAGCGGGACACGGTCCTGGACGCGCGGGGCGCGCTGGAGTACGGCCTGGTGGACCGCGTCGTGGACGGCCGCGGGGTCCCGCCCGCCGCACCGGGCACGTCCGGCACCCCCACCCTCCCCGGAACATCCGGCGCGCCCGGCACTCCCGGCACGCCCGGCACTCCCGGCGCGAGGTGAGCCGGGGATGCTGCCGCCGGAACTCCCGCCGCTGCCCGCCCTGACCCGGGCCGAGGGCGAGCTGATCGACCGTTACCTGGAGGTGGTCGACCTGCTCGGCCGCATCAACCCCGCGCACCACGGGGACACCTACCGCGGACTGCGCGCCGCCCAGGCGCTGGTGGGCAGGGCGACCGCGCTGCGCGACGCGCTGGCGCTGATGCACCAGCGGGGCGAGGCCGAACTGCACGCGCCGACGCTCGCGCGGGCGCTGCGCGTCCTCGACGGGGAGCGCCGCACGGCGCGCGTCACCGTGCCGTCGCGCTCCGACAGTTGACCCGTCCCCGGTCGGCCCGGACGTCGCGCGCGATGCGCGAACCGTCCGGGACTGAGTTCAAACGCTCCGAACGGCGTACCCACTGTCGGAGTAGCGACGGATCCTTTTCTCGGGCCTCCAGGGTTGCGCAACGCGCGTAGCTCGACGGCGGGGTGAAGTGCTCCGCCGCTGGTCCGGGGCTCGTCGTTCCCCTGGACGGACGATCGAACAAAAAGGTGTCCACCCGAACGGGTGAGTGGTGAGTAACAACACAAATCCACGGTTCCGTTGGGATTTTCGGACACCTGTGAGTGAAGATCCCTGTCTGACGACAAGCCCCCGCCACAGCGGCGGGGCGGTCCGGGCGGACGCCGAGTCCTGCCGCCGCCCGGATGACCGGTCGACAGGAGTGCACCGGCAGGAGTGGAGGACCCAAGCACGACGGGTTCGCCGGAACGGTCAAGCCATGACCGGACCGAGCAGCCCTTGGGGTGAAGCCGCGACAGCGGCCGGGCAACTTCGCCAGCCCGAATCCGACAGGTCATCCTTCACAGGCGGCTGACGAAGGGTTGCGCATGACTGCGCTCAATCGTGTCCCGTCGATGATGGTCCGGGCCGGTACGGCTTCGGCGCTCACCATCGCCGCCGTGGGCGGCTCGATCGTGGTCCCGGGCCTCTCCGCGGACGCGGCGGCCGCAACGACCGCGACGAAGGTTCTCAAGATCGCGGCTTCCAAGAAGGGCTCGCCGTACCGCTACGGCGCCACCGGGCCGCGCAGGTTCGACTGCTCGGGGCTCACGCTGTACGCGTTCAAGAAGGCGGGCAAGAAGCTGCCCCGCACCGCGGCCCAGCAGTACAACAAGACCCACCACGTCTCGGCCCGCCACCGCAAGGCCGGGGACCTCGTGTTCTTCCACTCGGGTTCCAGCGTCTACCACGTCGGCATCTACGCCGGGAAGGGAAAGATCTGGCACGCCCCGAAGACGGGGGACGTGGTGCGGCTCCAGAAGATCTGGACCAAGAGCGTCTGGTACGGCCGGGTGAGCTGATCCGCCCGGTGCGGTGGTGGCGGCCTGGCACGTCCCCACCGCACCGGGTCTCCTCCCCGGGCCTCCCCGCACCGGGTCTCCTCCCCGGGCCTCCCCGGACCGGGGGCCCGGCCCTCAAGGCTCCTGCTGTCCCGCGGCAGGCACCGGCCGGGCCGGGACGGTCCACGGGAGTTCGATGCACACCGTCTTGCCCCCCTCGGGGGTGGGACGGACGTGCAGCCTTCCGCCGCACTCGGTGGTCAGCCAGCGGACGATCACCATGCCCCGGCCGTTGTCCTGCTGGACAGCGGCCGGCAGGCGTTTGGGGAAGCGCGGATGGCTGTCGGTGACGCCGACGCGCAGCCGCTCGTCACGGTCGAGGGTGAGATCGACCGTGAACGTCGGGGACTGCCCGAACGTGTGCTGTACGGCGTTGGTGGCGAGCTCGGAGACGACCAGTCGGACGGTGTCGGCCATCTCGGCGTCCGGGGGCAGCCCCCACTCCACGAGGGCGCTCGCCACGAAGTTACGGGCCGCGGAGACCGAGGCGGGATCGCTCGGCAGGGTGACGGATGCTTCCAGATGGTCTGCCATGGCGACGTCGTCCCTTTCCCGCGGGACCGCAGTCCGACAAGGAGCGGATTCGAGTACGGTCCCGGACTGGTGCTTCTTCGCCAGACTGCCATTTCCGGGCCGGTCACGGTGCCGATCCACCGAGATATGCATATATCTGTCGCTCGAAGCGGTGAACTCTGCGACGGCAGACCGTATTTGGGCGACTCGGAAGCAGTAGGGAGTTTTCCCATGCAGTACGGTCCCGCCGTGCGCCGCCGGAAACTGGGCGCCGAGCTGCGCGCGCTGCGCGCCCGCACCGGGCTCACCAGTGGTGAGGCGGCCCGTCTGGTGGGCTGGCACCAGTCGAAGGTCAGCCGGATCGAGACCGGTGCCAGCGGGGTGAAACCGGCCGATGTGCGGCTGCTCCTGGACGCGTACGGCGTCGCCGAGACGGAACTGCGGGAGTTGCTGCTGATACTGGCGGGCTCCCACGACGGCGGCCGGGACCACTGGTGGCACGCGTACCGTGGTGTTCTCCCGCCCACCTACCGGGATTTCATCAGTCTGGAGTCGCAGGCGAGCGCGATGCGCACGCTGGAGACGTCCGTGGTCCCAGGGTTGTTGCAGACGCCCGAGTACGCCCGCGCGGTGACCCGCGCCGCGGTCGAGGGGCTGGACGAGGAGCGGCTGGACGCGCTGGTCGAGGTGCGACTGGCCAGGCAGGACGTGCTGCGCGCGCATCGTCCGCTGGAGCTGACCGCGGTCCTGGACGAGGCGGTGCTGCGCCGGGAGGTCGGCGGGCCCGAGGTGATGGCGCGTCAGTTGCGGCGGCTGGTGGAGGCGGGGCGGCTGCCCCAAGTGCGGCTCCAGGTCCTGCCGTTCCGGGCGGGAGCACACATTGGCGTCACCGGACCTTTCGTTATCTTGTCATTTCCGAGCACTTCTGATCTGGATGTGGTTGTTCTCGACCACATGACGAGTAGCCTCTACCTCGAACGGAAAGAAGACCTCCAGGCCTACTCGGAGGCCTTCAACACCCTCAGGACGCACGCCCTTTCACCCGAGGACTCATTGGATTTCATCGCCGGGATAGGTGACGACACATAAGGAGGCGCCATGACTGCACTGCCTCGCAACTCGATACCCGCCACGCGTCTGCACGGCGCGATGTGGCTGCGCAGCAGCTACAGCACAGGAGCGAACAACTGCGTCGAGACGGCGCGGCCCGGCCGAGGACCGTGGGCCGGACTGCTCGCCGTACGCGACTCCAAGGATCCGGCCGGCCCCGCGCTGCTCTTCTCCCCCGAGAGCTGGGCGAAATTCACGGCCACATTCCACTGATTCCGGTCATTCCCGGTCCACTCCGACCAATATCGGGCCAGTATCGACCGGCACCGAATCGGCAGCAAAGCGCCGTCATTCACCGGTAATTGGCGAACGTGCGAAACAGGGCCGTGTCACGCCGACTCATGGTCGTGTCTCGTCGATCACCCGCACCGCGTGCGCGATCAGCTCCTCGGTGAGGTCCGCGCGCGCGGTGAGCCGAAGCCGCGAGATCCCGTCGGGCACGGAAGGAGGACGGAAGCAGCCCACCACGACACCCGCCGTCCGGCAGTCGGCCGCCCACTTCACGGCCTCCTCCGGGGACGGCGCCCGCACGGAGACGACCGCCGCGTCCGGACGTACCGCCTCCAGGCCCGCGGCGGTCAGGCGCGCGTGCAGTTCGCCCGCCACCGCGCGGGAGCGCGCCGCGCGCTCCGGCTCGCGGCGCAGCAGCCGCAGGGCCGACAGCGCCGCTCCCGCCGCGGCGGGGGCGAGACCGGTGTCGAAGATGAACGTCCGCGCCGCGTTGACCAGATGGTCGATCACCCGGGCCGGGCCGAGCACGGCGCCGCCCTGACTGCCCAGCGACTTGGACAGGGTGACCGTCGCCACGACGTCGTCGGCGCCCGCGAGCCCGGTCGCGTACGGGGCTCCCCTGCCGTCGTCGCCCAGCACGCCGAGCCCGTGCGCGTCGTCGACGACCAGTCCGGCGCCGTGCTCCCGGCAGACCCGGGCGAGCGCGGCCAGCGGTGCGGCGTCGCCGTCGACCGAGAAGACCGTGTCGGAGACGGCGACGGCGGGCCCTTCGTGGGTCCGCAGCGCCTTGCGCACGGCGTCCGGATCCGCGTGCGCGGCCACCTGGGTGGTGCCCCGGGCCAGCCGGCAGCCGTCGATCAGCGAGGCGTGGTTGCCCGCGTCCGAGACGATCAGCGAGCCGTGCGGGGCCAGCGCCGAGACGGCCGCGAGGTTGGCCGCGTAGCCGGAGGAGAAGACCAGCGCCGCCTCGAAGCCGCAGAAGGCGGCCAGTTCCCGTTCGAGTTCGGTGTGCAGTTCGGTGGTGCCGGTGACGAGCCGGGAGCCGGTCGCGCCGCCGCCCCAGGTCCGCGCGGCGCGCGCCGCGCCCTCGACGACCTCGGGATGCCGGGTCAGACCGAGGTAGTCGTTGCTCGCGAGGTCGAGGAGCGGCGAGTCGGCCGGGCGCGGGCGCAGGGTCCGTACGAGCCCGGCGCGGGCGCGCAGTTCAGCCTGCTCGTCGATCCAGCCGAACGCCATGGGTCCTCCGGGGATTTTGTAGGCAGTGGACAGACCCTAGCCGGACGGCCGTCGGGCCAGGATGTGGCAATCCACACACCGTGAAGTGTCTCTGTTGTGTGAAGTCACCTTGGCCCCGAGCAGGTCCTTACGACAGGATCGGCCTCATGGACCTGCTGAAGACGCTGGTGGAGAAGGGGCTTCGGCGCGAGCTGCCGAGCCGCGAGGAAGCACTCGCCGTACTGGCCACCTCCGACGACGATCTGCTCGATGTGGTGGCCGCGGCCGGCAAGGTGCGCCGGCAGTGGTTCGGCCGACGGGTGAAACTCAACTACCTCGTCAACCTGAAGTCCGGGCTGTGCCCGGAGGACTGCTCCTACTGCTCCCAGCGGCTGGGCTCGACGGCCGGGATCCTCAAGTACACCTGGCTGAAGCCGGACGAGGCGTCCAAGGCCGCGGCGGCCGGGCTGGCCGGCGGCGCCAAGCGGGTCTGCCTGGTGGCCAGCGGGCGCGGTCCGACCGACCGGGACGTGGAGCGGGTCTCGGACACCATCAAGGCCATCAAGGACGGGAACGAGGGCGTGGAGGTGTGCGCCTGCCTCGGCCTGCTCTCCGACGGCCAGGCGGAGCGGCTGCGCGAGGCGGGCGCGGACGCGTACAACCACAACCTCAACACGTCCGAGGAGACGTACGCGGACATCACCACCACGCACACCTACGCCGACCGCGTGGACACCGTGCAGAAGGCCCACGCGGCGGGCCTGTCGGCGTGCTCGGGGCTGATCGCGGGCATGGGCGAGAGCGACGAGGACCTGGTCGACGTGGTCTTCTCGCTGCGTGAGCTCGACCCCGACTCCGTTCCGGTGAACTTCCTGATCCCGTTCGAGGGCACCCCGCTGGCCAAGGAGTGGAACCTCACCCCGCAGCGCTGTCTGCGGATCCTGGCGATGGTGCGGTTCGTGTGCCCGGACGTCGAGGTGCGGATCGCGGGCGGCCGCGAGGTCCATCTCCGTACGATGCAGCCGCTCGCCCTGCACCTGGCCAACTCGATCTTCCTCGGGGACTACCTGACCAGCGAGGGCCAGGCGGGCAAGGCCGACCTGGAGATGATCGCCGACGCCGGGTTCGAGGTGGAGGGCGCCGACCAGGTGACGCTGCCCGAGCACCGGTCCGGCGGCTGCCACGAGACGACGGCCGACAGCGGCTGCCACGACGGCGGCGCCGGCTGCCACGGCGGCGACAGCGTCTGCGGGTCCGCCCCGGCCGCCGCTCCCGCCCCCGCCCCGCGGGTCGACGAGCCGCGCCCGGACCTGGTCGCCGTACGCCGCCGGGGCGCCGGCACGGACCTCGCGCCCAATGCCTGACCTGAGCGTGCCCGAACTGCTCGAACTGGACCGACGCCACGTCTGGCATCCCTACGGCCCGATGCCGGGCCGCCAGGAGCCGCTGGTCGTGGCGTCGGCGAGCGGAGTGCGGCTGACCCTCGCGGACGGTTCGGGCGAACTGGTCGACGGCATGTCGTCCTGGTGGTCGGCGATCCACGGCTACAACCACCCGGTGCTGAACGAGGCCGCGCGCGAACAGCTCTCGCGGATGAGCCATGTGATGTTCGGCGGGCTCACCCACGAGCCCGCCGTACGGCTGGCGAAGCTCCTGGTCGACATCACCCCGGCCGGTCTGGAGCATGTCTTCCTCGCCGACTCCGGTTCGGTGTCGGTCGAGGTCGCGGTGAAGATGTGCCTCCAGTACTGGCGTTCGCTGGGCCGCCCCGCGAAACGGCGGCTGCTGACCTGGCGCGGCGGCTACCACGGTGACACCTGGCAGCCGATGTCGGTGTGCGATCCCGAGGGCGGGATGCACGAGCTGTGGAGCGGGGTGCTGCCGCGTCAGGTGTTCACGGACGCCCCGCCCGCGGAGTACGACGAGGCCTACGCCGAGCTGCTGCGCGCGGCCGTCGCGGAGCACGCGGACGAACTGGCCGCGGTGATCGTCGAGCCGGTGGTGCAGGGCGCGGGCGGGATGCGGTTCCACTCCCCCGCGTATCTGCGGGTGCTGCGCGAGGCGTGCGACGCGCACGACGTGCTGCTGGTCCTCGACGAGATCGCGACCGGATTCGGCCGTACGGGCGCCCTGTTCGCGGCGGAGCACGCGGCGGTGACACCGGACGTGATGTGCGTGGGGAAGGCACTGACCGGCGGCTACCTGACCATGGCGGCGACGCTGTGCACCGCACGGGTGGCCGACGGCATCTCGCGCGGCGAGGTACCGGTGCTGGCGCACGGCCCCACTTTCATGGGCAACCCCCTGGCGGCGGCCGTGGCCTGCGCCTCGGTCGAGCTGCTGCTCGGCCAGGACTGGCGGGCCGAGGTGGGCCGGATCGAGACGGGGCTGCGCGAAGGGCTGGAGCCGGCTTCCGCGCTGCCCGGGGTGAAGGACGTACGCGTCCTCGGTGCCATCGGGGTCGTCCAGCTCGACCGCCCGGTGGACATGGCGGCGGCCACCGCGGCCGCGGTGCGCGAGGGCGTGTGGCTGCGCCCGTTCCGCGACCTGGTCTACACGATGCCGCCGTACGTCACCGATGACGCGGACGTGGCACGGATCGCGCGCGCGGTGTGCGCCGCGGCGCGGGAGGGATGACACATGCCGGTACTGGTGATCACGGGCACGGGCACGGAGGTCGGCAAGACCGTCACCACGGCGGCGGTCGCCGCGGCGGCGCTCGCCGCCGGCCGCACGGTGGCCGTGCTGAAGGCCGCCCAGACGGGCGTGCGGCCGGACGAGCCGGGCGACGCCGAGGAGGTCGTGCGGCTGGCCGGTGCGGTGACGGCGGGCGAACTCGCCCGGTATCCGGAGCCGTTGGCACCCAATACGGCGGCCCGGCGGGCCGGACTGGCGCCGGTGCGTCCGCAGGACGTGGCGGACGCGGCCCAGAAGCTGGCCACGGAACACGACCTGGTGCTGGTCGAGGGCGCGGGCGGGCTGCTCGTGCGGTTCGACGAGACGGGCGGCACCCTGGCGGACGTGGCCCGGCTGCTGCGCGCCCCGGTGCTGGTGGTGGCCTCGGCGGGCCTGGGCACGCTGAACACCACCGAACTGACGGCCCGTGAACTCCGGTTGCGTGAGATCGAGTTGCTGGGTGTCGTGATCGGCAGCTGGCCCGACTCCCCTGATCTCGCGTCGCGTTGCAATGTGGCGGATCTGCCGGTCGTGTCGGGCGCACCGCTGCTCGGTGCGCTGCCCGCGGGTGCCGGGTCGCTCGCGCCCGCCGACTTCCGCCGGGTGGCCCCGGGTTGGCTGGCGCCACGCCTGGACGGCAGCTGGGACGCGGAGGCGTTCCGGGCGCGGGAGACGGACGGCAACGACGGCTGAGTACGGGGCGGGCGAGGGGCTCGGCCGGGCTGGGGGCGCTGTCGTAGGGCTCAGCCCGGCGGGGAGCCGCCTTCGGCGAGCAGCCGGACCAGTTCGATCCGGGAGCGGATGCCCAGGCGGGTGAACACGCCCCGCAGATGGTGGTCGATCGTGCGCGGGCTGAGCGCCAGCCGGGCGGCGATCTCCCGGTTGGTGGCGCCCTCCGCGGCCATCCGGGCGACGAGCAGTTGCTGCGCGGTCAGCCGTGCGGCCGGGTCGTCGGGCCCGCGCGCGGGTGCGGCGGGGGTGCCCAGCGCGCGCAGTTCGGTACGGGCCTGGTCTGCGCAGTGCGGTGCGCCGAAGGATTCGAACGCGGCCAGGGCGCCGTGCAGCCGGTCGCGTGCCTCCGCCCGCCTGCGCAGGCGGCGCAGCGCACTGCCGAACAGCAGCTCCGTTCTGGCGCGTTCGAAGTCGCGGGTGCCGTGTGCGTGCAGGTCGAGTGCCGTGCGGTAGTGCTCGACGGCCCCCGCGCCGGGGGTGAGCAGGGCCCGGCACCGCGCGCTGAGCGCCAGGTCGTCGGCGCTGCGCACGGCGCTCGCCCACCGGTGGTAGTCGGCGTGGGCCGTACGGGCGACCCGGGTGTCGCCGGTGCGGACGGCGGCCTCGACGTAGTGCGGGGTGGCCAGGTGCCGGACGGCCCGGTGCCCGTGGCCGGGGCCGAACCCCGCGAGGGCGCGCAGCCGGGTGGCGGCGGTGTCGAAGCGGCCGGTGGCCACGTCGAGGAAGGCGAGCGCCCACTGGGCGAGGGCGGCGGGCAGACCGAGGCCGTGGGCGAGGGCGTACCCACGGGCGGCGGCGGCGCGCTCCCGGCACAGGTCGCCGTCGCCGGTGATCGCGGCGAACATGGCCAGGGCCGCCTGGAGATGACAGGCACCGTTGTCCTGACCCGCGGCGTACGCCTGGTGCAGGGCGTGCGCGGTGGCCGCCTCGGCGGCGCGCGGCCGGCCGGTCCAGAAGTCGGCGTACGCCCGGAACTCCATGGCCTGCGCCGCGGTGGCCGTCGCCCCTCGCACCCGTGCCGAGTCGGCGGCGCGCAGGGTGGCGGTGGCGGCGCGGGCGTGGTCGCCCAGCATCAGGGCGGCGATCCCGGCGTGCACGAGCAGGGTGGGGTCGCCCCCGCCGTCGATCCGGCCCTCGCGGTCGAGTCCACTCCCGGAGCCACGGCGCCCGGCCGTTCTCTCCAGGTGGTCGCGCGCGTCCTCGTAACGCCCTTCGACGGCGGCCGTGATCCCGGCGAGCACTCCGGGTACGCCGACTCCCGAGCGCACGGCGACCCGTACCGCCTCCCGGCACCGGCGCAGGTCACCGGTGTAGACGGCGGCCTCGGTGGCCCGTACGAGGAGCAGCGGCACCGGGATACCGGCCGGTGGCGGTGAGGCGGACACCGACAGACCCGCCGTCGCCCGGCGCGTCCCGGCGCGGGCGCCGCCGGACGGGTCCGCGCCGCGCCGCGGCCCGGCGGCCGCGCGGGTACCGGACCCGCCCCCACGGACCTCGCCCCGGACCGCTACCACCGGAACCTCGCGGCCGTCCGCCGGGCCTGATGGGCCGTCCGCCGGGACCGAGGGGCCACCCGAGAGGGCCGGCGGGCCGCCCCCGGAGACCGTCGAGGCACCCGTGGCCGACAAGCCACCCGGGGAAACCGTCGAGGCGCCCTCCGAGGCCGACGAGTCGCCCGAAGAGGCCGAGGGGCCGCCCGCCGCGGCCGGCAGGCCGTCCGTGGAAGTCGGCAGGTCCTCCGAGGACGTCGGCGGGCCGTCCGGCGGAGGCGACGGGACCGGGCCGTCGCCGGTGCGCCGGGGTCGGCGGCGGCCCGACGGCCCGGCGGGGGCGCGGCCGGCCCCCGCCGCGCCGCCGCTCTCGTCCTCCGCCGGGACGGCGTCGGCGTCCCCCGCGGCGACCCCGCTGTCGTCGCCCTGTCGTGCCGCCGCCCGCAGCAGGGCGTCGAAGGCCTCGAAGGCGTTGCCTGCGCGCAGGGCGAGCATGCCGGTCAGCGCGTCGTCGACGGTGGCGGCGGTCAGCCGACGGGCGCGGTCGGCCTCGCCGCAGTGCCAGGCGTCCACGGCGGCACGGGCGAGCAGCCGGGCCTGTTCGCCCGGTTCGGGGGAGAGCGCGGCCGCGCGTTCGACGAGCGCGCGGGCCAGTGCGGGGCGGCCCGCCGCGCGTGCCCGCACCGCCGCCGCGTCCAGTTCGACCGCCAGCCGCCCGCTCGGGCCCCACGCACCCGCGCCCCGGTGCCAGGAGCGGCGGGGCGCCTCTCCCACCCCGCGCAGCACGCGGGCCAGCAGTCGGTGGGCGTCGCGCCGGTCCGCCGGTTCCGCGGTCTCGTAGGCGGCGACCCTCGTCCAGGCGTCGCGGAAGACGACCCCGCCCGTCGCCGCGTGCGCGACACCGGCGGCCTCGGCGGCGGCCAGCGGCCGGGTGTCGAGTCGGGCGGCCGTGACCGCGCGCAGGAAGGCGTGGGTGGGGACCGGATACTGGTCGGCCGCGGCGAGCAGGAGCAGCAGCCGGGTGTCGTCCGGCAGGGTTCGGATCTCCCGCCGGTGTTCGCGCAGCAGTCCGGGCGCGAGGTCGCCGGGCTCCGTGGGCAGCGGGTCGAGGCCGGCCGCCTGCCGTTCGGTCAGCCGCGGCAGCAGTTCGGCGGCGGCGCGCGGATCGCCGTACACGGCCCGCAACGCCCGGATCCGGACCCCTTCGGGGAGCCCGGCGACCGGGGACCGCGGGGCGTCGAGGAGCGGCGGGGGCGAAGTGCTCTCAGGAGGTGGGGGGTTCACCGGAGTCACCACACAACTGACGTTACTGGCGCGTTAATTGAGCAGTAAAGACCGGCGGTTCCACTGATGCGGCGCGCGTAGACCCGGCCGGACACTCCTGATGACCCCACCCGTCTCAGGAGGCACCATGCAACGCCACAGGCGTCGTATCGCCGCGGCCGTCCCCGCCGTCGCGGCATCGCTCCTCGTGTCACTCTCCGTCTCCGCCCCCACCGCGCACGCGGCGTCCCACAACCCGGTCGTCTTCGTGCACGGCATCAGCAGTTCGTCGAGCAGCTGGGACGACTGGACCGCCGACTTCGAGGCCGACGGCTACTCCTCGGCCGAGCTGGACGAGTGGTCGTACGACTGGTCGCAGTCGAACGTCACCACCGCCCGGCAACTGGCCACCGAGATCCAGGGTGTCCTGGCCAGGACCGGTGCGTCCAAGGTCGACATCGTCGCTCACTCCATGGGTGTGCTCAGCGCGCGTTACTACCTGAAGAACCTGGGCGGAACGTCGTACGTGGACGACTTCGTCTCCACCGCCGGCGTCAACCACGGCACGACCACCGCCTCGTGGTGCTCGTGGCTGTACACGTCGTGCGCCGAGATGTACACCGGCAGTTCGTTCCTGACCTCGCTCAACTCCGGCGACGAGACGCCGGGCAGCGTGTCGTACGCCAGTTACTGGTCCGACTGCGACGAAGTGCTCACCCCGGACACCACCGCGGTCCTCGGCGGCGCGACGAACGTCGAGGTCGGCTGCGTCTCGCACACCGACATGAACAACGACTACGGCGTGTACGAGCAGGTCCGGGACTTCGTCGCCTGATACCTGTCCGGCGGTTGCCGCCGTCCACCGGGAGGACGGGGCGGGCGGGAACCGCCGGACGGACCCCGGCCGCCCGTGCGCGACGCGGACGTCCGTCCTGGCGGATCGGCGCGGGCGGGGGGGTGCGAAGGGGCTCCGCGGGGGACAATCCCCGTAGGGCCCCGTTCTGCCCGGGAGGTCGCCATGCCCGCACGGCCCGTCAACTCAGGCCGGGTGGCCGGGGATCCCGTCCACCATCCGCTGTTCGCCCGCTACTACGCCCGCGTGAGCGTCACCGCCGAGACCAGGCTGGGCATGGGCCGCGTGCGGGAGCGGCTGCTCGCCGGACTCTCGGGGCGGGTGATCGAGATCGGGGCCGGCAACGGGCTGAACTTCGCCCGCTATCCGCGCGCGGTCTCCGAGGTCGTCGCGATCGAGCCCGAGCGGCTGCTGCGGCACGCGGCGATGGAGGCGGCGCTGCGCTGCGAGGTCCCGGTGGACGTCGTGCCGGGCGCGGCGGAGGCGCTGCCGGTCAAGAGCGAGGCGTTCGACGCGGTCGTCCTCAGTCTGGTGCTGTGCAGTGTGCGCGATGTGGAGCGGGCGCTGGCCGAGGCGAGGCGGGTCCTGCGGCCCGGGGGCCAGGTGCGGTTCTTCGAGCACGGCAGGGGCGGCGGCCCGGTGATGACGGCCACCCAGCGCCTGCTGGACCGCACGGTGTGGCCGCGGCTGGCCGGCGGCTGCCATCTGGCCCGGGACCCGGTCGGCGCGCTGCGTGACGCCGGGTTCCTGATCGGCCCCTACCGAAGCCTGGCACTGCCGGAGAAGGGACCCCGGCTGCCCACCTCGTTCTGTGTGCTGGGCACGGCCTGGCGCCCCGGGCCGACCGGCTGACCACCGCGGGCCTTGGGGTTCCGGAGCTCTCAGAGCTCCGGACAAAAGCGGGGGCCGATCAGCGGACGGTGTCCGGTGCGTGCGATCGCAAGACGCCGGAAGGTCCTTGTAGCGGAGCTACCAGGGCCTTTCGGCAACGCCGCGAGCGTGCGTGCCGGACACCGTCCGCCGGGCCCCGCTTTTGTCCGGAGCTCTCAGGCGCTCCACTGCCGCAGTTCGCGCGCGATGTCGTCGACGGAGGCCTCGCCGCTCTTCACCAGGCGGGCCAGGTCACGCACCCGCTCCGGCGTGGTGACCACCTTGAGGCCGCTGGCGACGAGGTAGCCGTAGGCGACCGCGGACGCGAACAGCGCGTTGGAACGCTCCAGCGCCGGTATGTGGATGAGGAGTTGGAGCAGCGCCGCACCGCGGGCGTGGGGACTGTCGTAGACGGGGACGTCGAAGATCTCGGCCTGGTGGCGGGCGACCGCGGCGACGAGGGCTCCCCAGTCGGTGACCCGGGCGTCGCCCGGTGTCCGCTGTTCGGCGAGCATGAGCAGCCAGGCCAGATCGATCCTGAGGTCGGACAACGGATCAGCCGCGGCCTTCGCGCCGGCGGTCGCCGTCCGTGCCCAGGTCCTCGGCGAAGACGGCCTCGTACTGCTTCATGAAGTCCGCGGCGGCCTCCACGAAGGCGTGCCCCGCCTCTCCGGTGTCCTGTCTGACCAGTTCCTCGATGTAGCGGTTGACGCTCACACCACGGGCCAGGGCGCGTTCGCGCGCCGCGCGGGCGGTGCCCTCGTCCACGCGTACGTTCAGCTGAGTCTTCGCCATGTCTCGAAGCTAGCGCCGGAGCGCTAGCACCGGCAAGTGCCTCCGTGGCCGCCGCGCTCCGCCCGGCGGAGCATGCCCCTTACATCGGTATCGGTCGCTCGCCCGACCTCCGGCGGAGAGCGCCTCGGTCCCAGGGGGGATACCGGCTGTGGGGCGGGTCACACTACGCTCGGCCCGACGACGAGTCGGCACGTCCACGCGAGCGAGGAGGCAGCCTTGTCCACACCTGCTGCGGAGCACGCCCCCGACCGGGCACCGGCCGGCGGAGTCGCGGCCCGCGCCCGAGGTCTGACCAAGGCGTACGGCTCGGGCGAGACGTCGGTGCTCGCCCTGGACTCGGTCGACGTCGACATCGCGCGCGGCCGCTTCACCGCGGTGATGGGCCCCTCGGGTTCGGGGAAGTCCACGCTGATGCACTGCCTGGCGGGGCTCGACACCGTGTCGGCCGGGCAGGTGTGGCTCGGCGACACCGAGATCACCGGGCTCAAGGACCGCGAGCTGACCCGGCTGCGCCGGGACCGGATCGGTTTCATGTTCCAGTCGTTCAACCTCATACCGACGCTGAACGCGGCCGAGAACATCACCCTGCCCATGGACATCGCGGGCCAGAAGCCGGACCCGAAGTGGCTGGACCAGGTCATCGACACGCTCGGCCTGCGCGACCGGCTCCGGCACCGGCCCGCCCAGCTCTCCGGCGGTCAGCAGCAGCGCGTCGCCTGCGCCCGCGCGCTCGCCTCCCGGCCGGAACTGATCTTCGCCGACGAACCGACCGGCAACCTGGACTCGCGCGCGGGCCTGGAGGTGCTCGGCTTCCTGCGCGAGGCCGTCGACGACCTCGGCCAGACGGTCGTCATGGTGACCCACGACCCGGGCGCCGCCGCCCACTCCGACCTGGTGCTCTTCCTCGCGGACGGGCGGATCGTGGACGAGATGGAGCGGCCCACCGCGGAGGCCGTGCTGGAACGGATGCGGCTGTTCACCACCGCCGGAGCCGCTTCCGCGTCCACGTCCGCGTCCCCGGGTCCCGGCACCCCCGGCCACCCCGGCGGGGAGGACTGAGCCGGTGCTGAAGGCGACCCTGAGAAATTTCCTCGCCCACAAGGGGCGGCTGCTGCTGTCCGCGCTGGCGGTCGTCCTGTCCGTCGCGTTCGTCGCGGGCAGCCTGATCTTCTCCGACACCGTCACCCGCACCTTCGACCGGCTGTTCGCGTCCACCTCCGCGGATGTGACGATCGAGGCGAAGCAGGACCTCAAGTCGTCCGTGCCGACCGGCGCGGTGCAGACGGTGCCCGCCGCGCTCGCGGACCGGGTGGCCGGGGTCGACGGTGTCGCGGCCGTCCACCCCGACGTGAGCGTCGAGAACGTCACGGTCGTCGACAGCAAGAACGAGTCGGTCGGGCCGACCACCGGCGCTCCCACCATCGCCAACGACTGGAACCCGACCGACCGCAGCCCGGTGAAGCTGACCTCCGGCCATGCCCCGCACGGCGCCGGCGAGGCCCTGCTCGACGCGGACACCGCGGACAAGAAGAACGTACGGATCGGCGACACGCTCACCGTGCTGGCGCAGCCCGGGACCTTCAAGGTCGAGGTCGTCGGCATCGCCACCTTCACCACCACCAACCCGGGCGCGGCGCTGGTCTTCCTGGACCCCGCCGTGGCCCGGACCGAGCTGCTGGGCGCCGCCGACCGCGTGACGAGCATCTCGCTGGACGCGGCGCCGGGGGTGAGCGACACCGAGCTCGAGCGACGGGTCACCGCCGCCGTGGGCGCCGGCTCCTACGAGGTGCGCACCGCCGACGAGCAGGCCAAGTCGGCGTCCGCCGACCTCGGCGGATTCCTGGACGTCATCAAGTACGTCATGCTCGGCTTCGCCGGGATCTCCGTGCTGGTCGGGGTGTTCCTGATCGTCAACACCTTCTCGATGCTCATCGCCCAGCGCACCCGCGAACTGGGGCTGCTGCGGGCCCTCGGCGCCGACCGGCGGCAGGTGCGGCGGTCCGTGCTCACCGAGGCGGTGCTGCTCGGCCTGGTCGGCTCCACGCTGGGGCTGGCGGCCGGGATCGGGCTGGCGGCCGGGCTGATCAAGCTCATGGGCGCGTTCGGCATGAACCTGAAGGCCACGGAGATGGTCGTCGGCTGGGCGACGCCGGTGGCGTCGTACGTCGTCGGTGTCGGGGTCACCTTCGTGGCGGCCTACCTCCCGGCCCGGCGGGCGGCCCGGGTGTCGCCGATGGCCGCCCTCGCGGACGCCGACATCGCCGGGGTGGGACGGCCGCTCAAGGTGCGCGCGGTGGTGGGTTCGGTGGTCGGGGCGCTCGGCGCGGCCGCCCTGGTGGGTTGCGCGACGGCGACGAAGACCGCCTCGGCCGCCTCCCTGCTGGGTCTGGGCGTCGTCCTCACCCTGATCGCCACCGTGATCGCGGGCCCGCTGCTGGTGCGTCCGGTGATCCGGGTGCTCGGCGGGGCCTTCCCGGCCCTGTTCGGCTCCGTCGGCCGGATGAGCCAGCGCAACGCCCTGCGCAACCCCCGCCGTACCGGCGCCACGGCGTCCGCGCTGATGGTGGGGCTCGCGCTGGTCGGCGGGATGTCGGTGGCCAGTGCCTCCATGTCCCGGTCCTTCGACCAGCAGATCGACCGGACGCTGGGCGCCGACTTCGTGATCCAGAACAGCAACTACACGCCGTTCTCCCAGGAGGTCACGGACCGGGTGCGCGCCACCGACGGCGTCGACCTCGTCGTGCGGCAGCGGTTCGCGCCGGTCGCGGTGCGGCTGCCGGACGGCAAGCGGGTCGAGACGACCGCGGCGGGCTACGACTCCCAGGTGGACGAGGTCGCGCATGTGACGTACGCCGAGGGCGGCTCGGCGGCCGCGCTCGCGGACGGCGCCATGGGCATGGACGCGAAGTTCGCCGCGGAACACGGCGTACGGCTCGGCAGCGTGCTCCCGGTCGAGTTCCCCGGCGACCGCAGGACCGAGCTGAAGGTGGGCGCGCTCACCGACCAGGAGTCGTCCGGCGGCTTCGGCACGCAGGGCGGGCTGTTCTTCGGCCTCGGCACGGTCGAGAAGTTCCTCCCCGGCGGCCAGGACTCCGCGCTGTACGTGAACGCGGCCGCCGGCACCGGTGCCGACCGGCTGCGGCCCCTCCTGGAGAAGACGCTCGACCCGTACCCGCAGGTGCAGGTGCGCGACCAGGCCGACTACAAGAAGCTCGTCCACGACCAGATCGCCGTGCTGCTGTACCTCGTGTACGCGCTGCTGGGGCTCGCGATCGTGATCGCGGTGCTCGGTGTGGTCAACACCCTCGCCCTGTCGGTGGTGGAGCGCACCAGGGAGATCGGACTGCTGCGCGCGATCGGGCTGGCCCGGCGGCAGTTGCGCCGGATGATCCGGCTGGAGTCGGTGGTGATCGCGGTGTTCGGGGCGGTACTGGGACTCGCGCTGGGACTCGTGTGGGGCGTGTGCACGCAGCAGGTGCTGGCGCTCCAGGGCATGAAGGCCCTGGCGATCCCCTGGGGCACGATCGTCGCGGTGGTGATCGGTTCGGCGGTGGTCGGCGTGGTGGCGGCCCTGCTGCCGGCCCTGCGCGCGTCGCGGATGAACGTGCTGGCGGCCATCGCGCACGAGTGACCGGAGCGGGAGCCGAGGTGGGGCGGGGGTCGTCCACATACTGGAATTGATCACCCCGCCCCGTCGGCCGTGGTGCGATCACCGTATGACTGACCTACGGATACGGGCCGCCGCGCCCGACGACCTGGACACCGTGCTGGCCTTCTGGAGGACGGCCGCCGAGGGCACGAGCATCTCCGACGACCGGGACGGGGTGGAGCGGCTGGTCGCCCGCGACCCCGGGGCGCTGATCCTGGCCGAACGGGACGGCCTGCTGGTCGGCACGGTGATCGCGGGCTTCGACGGCTGGCGCTGCCATCTGTACCGGCTCGCGGTGGATCCGGAGCGCCGACGTCAGGGCATCGGTGCGGCGCTGCTGGCCGCCGCCGAGGAGCGCTTCGTGCGGCTCGGCGGCCGGCGTCTCGACGCGATGGTGCTGACCCGCAACGAGACCGCGCACCATGCCTGGCGGGCGGCCGGGTACACGCCCGAGGAACAGTGGCGGCGCTGGGTGAAGCCGATCGCCGACTGATCGCGCCCCGCCCGGGGAGGGCCCTTTGCCTTTCCTTTACTATTGAGGGGCGTGCTTCCCGTTCCTCTACCGAAAGGCGTGAGCGTCCTCCCCATGGGCGAGCCTCCCAGTACCCGCCGTCGCGCACATCCCCCCTCCCTGCCGGATCATGGGACGGAGGTGACCCGATGACCGAAGTGCTCCTCCTGCTGCTGGCGATCCTGCTCTGCGTCGTCTGCGGCGCCTTCGTGGCCGCCGAGTTCTCTCTCACCACCGTCGACCGCAACGAACTGGCGCGCGCCGCCGAGCGCGGTGAGCGCGGCGCCGCGGGCGCCCTGAAGGCCGTACGGAACCTGACGTTCCAGCTGTCCGGGGCCCAACTCGGCATCACGGTCACCAACCTGGTGGTCGGCATGCTCGCCGAGCCGTCCATCGCCAAGCTGATCGCGGGCCCGCTGGAGGCCCTCGGCATCTCCGCCGCCACGGCGCGGTCGGCCGCCCTGGTCCTGGGCACGGCCCTGTCCACGGTGGTCCTGATGGTGGTCGGCGAGCTGGTGCCCAAGAACTGGGCCATCTCCTCCCCGCTGGCCGTGGCCAAGCGGGTGGGCACCCCGCAGCGCTGGTTCAGCGCCGCCTTCCGGCCCTTCATCACCCACCTGAACAACATGGCGAACCGTTTCGTGCGCCGCTTCGGCATCGAACCCGCCGAGGAGCTGGCCTCCGCGCGCAGCCCGCAGGAACTCGTGGCCCTCGCCCGGCACTCCGCCCGGCAGGGCGCCCTGGAGCCGGACACGGCCGAACTGTTCGTGCGCACCCTGAACCTCGCCGATCTGACCGCCGAGAACGTGATGACACCGCGCGTCCAGGTCATCGCCCTCGACGCCCAGGCGACCTGCGCGGACGTCGCGAACGCCACCCGGGCGACGGGCCTGTCCCGCTTCCCGGTGTACCGGGACAGCCTGGACGCGGTGGTCGGCATCGCGCACATCAAGGACGTGCTGAAGGTGGCCGCGGACCGCCGGCCGCGCACGCCCGTCTCCACGATCATGCGCGAGCCGCTGCTCGTACCGGAGTCCCTGACCGTGAACCGGCTCCTGGACCGGCTGGGCGGGAGACGCACCATGGCCGTGGTGATCGACGAGTACGGCGGTACGGCGGGCGTCGCGACCCTGGAGGACATCGTCGAGGAGGTCGTCGGCGAGGTCCGCGACGAACACGATCCGCACGAGACCCCCGATCTCGCCCCGGCCGGCACCGACGCGGACGGCCGCGCCGTGTACTCGGTGGACGGCGCCGCCCGCACCGACCAGCTCGCGCGCGTGGGCCTGCGCTCGCCGGAGGGACCGTACGAGACGCTGGCCGGTCTCGTCGCGGCGGAACTCGGCCACATCCCGCGGGTCGGCGACCGGGTGGACGTCGCCGGATGGCGCATGGACGTGGTGGACGCGTCCGGGCACAGGGCCGCGCGCGTGCTGCTGCACGCGCCGCTCGACGACGCCGACGACGCGGCCGACGAGAAGGGGGCGGACCGATGAGCGCCGCAGCACCGGCCGAGGCGGACGGACCGATGAGCGCCGCAGCACCGGCCGAGGCGGACGGACCGATGAACGTCGCAGCACCGTCGAAGGGGGCCGGACGATGATCGCGGCACAGCTGCTGATCGGCTTCGCGACCCTCGTCGTGAACGCCTTCTTCGTGGGCGCGGAGTTCGCGCTGATCTCCGTGCGCCGCAGCCAGATCGAGCCGTACGCCGAACAGGGCGACCGCCGGGCCAGGAACGTGCTGTGGGGTCTGGAGCACGTGTCCGTCCTGATGGCGGCCGCGCAGCTGGGCATCACCCTGTGCACCCTGGTGCTCGGCGTGGTCGCCGAGCCCGCGATCGCGCATCTGCTGGAGCCGGTGTTCCACGCGCTGGGCGTCCCGGCCGGAGCGGGCCACGCGGTGTCCTTCGTGATCGCCCTGACCCTGGCGACGTATCTGCACATGCTGCTGGGCGAGATGGTGCCCAAGAACATCGCGCTCGCGGAGCCGGCCCGCACCGCGATGCTGCTCGGCCCCCCGCTGGTGACGCTGTCGCGCGCGCTGCGCCCGGTGATCTTCGCGATCAACGCCTTCGCGAACGGTCTGCTGAAGCTGCTGCGGATCGAGACGAAGGACGAGGTCGCGGCGACGTTCTCGGACGCCGAACTCGCCCAGATCGTCAAGGACGCGGGTGAGGCGGGCCTCATCGACGACCGCGCGCAGGAGCGCCTGCACGACGCCCTGGAACTGGGCCGCAGGCCCGTGCGCGACGTCTCCCTGCCGCTGGAGAGCGTCGTGTACGCGCGCGTGGGTGTCACACCGGAGGAGCTGGAGCGGCTCGCGGCCGAGTCGGGGTTCTCCCGCTTCCCGGTCGCCGACGAGGGCCGCCGGATCGTCGGCTACCTCCATGTGAAGGACGCGCTGGACGCCGCGCCCCGGGATCTGCCGTTCCGGCTGCGGGACATGCGCCCCATCGCGCGGGTGCGGGAGAACACCCCGCTGGACGACGTGCTCACCGCGATGCGGAGCAGCCGTACGCACCTGGCGGTCGTGCTGGGCGACGACGGGCGACTGGCGGGCCTGGTGACCATGGAGGACGTCCTGCGGGAGCTGTTCGGCCAGCTGACGTGAGCGGACCCCTCGCCGCCTCCGCCCGCGCGGGGGTGGCGAGGGGTGTCCGAGCCGTACGGAGGTGGCGCGGGGGCGCGTGGGGCGCGCGGAGGTGGCGCGGGGGCGGGTGGAGGTTGTGAGAAGGCCGACCGACCGGCGGGTATGGAGCCGGGATACCATCTCTGACGCCATGCAGACGAACCCCACTCCCCTGTACACCAGCCTCGTCGCCGTCGGCGACTCCTTCACCGAGGGCATGTCGGACCGCATGTCCGACGGCTCCTACCGCGGCTGGGCGGACCTCCTCGCGGCCCGGATGGCCGCCCGGACGCCCGGCTTCCGCTACGCCAACCTCGCGGTGCGCGGCAAGCTGATCGGCCAGATCGTCGACGAGCAGGTGCCGGTCGCCGCCGCGATGGGCGCCGATGTGATCACCCTGGTCGGCGGCCTCAACGACACCCTGCGCCCCAAGTGCGACATGGGCCGGGTCCGAGGCCTGCTGACCGAGGCCGTCGAGCAGCTCGCCCCGTCGTGCAAGCAGCTCGTGCTGATGCGCAGCCCGGGACGGCAGGGGCCGGTCCTGGACCGGTTCCGGCCGCGCATGGAGGAGCTGTTCGAGTGCGTCGACGGACTGGCGGCGCGGCACGGCGCGCTGGTCGTCGACCTGTACGGGGCGCCCTCGCTCGGCGACCCACGGCTGTGGGACGTGGACCGGCTGCACCTGACGGCGGAGGGCCACCGCCGGGTCGCGGAGGCGGTGTGGCAGCGGCTCGGCCACCCGGCCGAGGACGCGCAGTGGCAGACGCCGATGCCGGCCACCGCGCCGCCCGGCTGGCTCGACCGGCGCGTCGCGGACGTGCGCTTCACCCGGGAGTACCTGCTGCCGTGGATAGGCCGTCGCCTGACGGGCCGCTCCTCCGGCGACGGCCTCCCCCCGAAGCGCCCCGACCTCCTGCCCTACGAGGACCCGGCGGCGTAGGGCCTCCGCCCCCGTGTCGCCCCCGCGGTCGTCGGCTTCCGGGGACCACGGGGGACGCCGACGACTCCGCCGCGTCGCTCTCGTACGTTCCTACGAAGAAGCCCGTGGCGCTGGCCTGCACTAATCGCCAGTAGAATCCGTACACGTGACTTCTGCGCCCGCCAAGCCCCGCATCCCGAACGTCCTCGCCGGACGCTACGCCTCCACCGAGCTCGCCATGCTCTGGTCGCCCGAGCAGAAGGTGAAGCTGGAGCGTCAGCTCTGGCTCGCCGTGCTGCGGGCCCAGAAGGACCTCGGGATCGAGGTGCCGGACGCCGCGATCGCCGACTACGAGCGCGTGCTCGACACGGTCGACCTCGCCTCGATCGCCGAGCGCGAGAAGGTCACCCGGCATGACGTCAAGGCCCGCATCGAGGAGTTCAACGACCTCGCCGGGCACGAGCACGTCCACAAGGGCATGACCTCCCGCGACCTCACGGAGAACGTCGAGCAACTGCAGATCCGGCTCTCGCTGGAGCTGGTCCGCGACCGCACGGTGGCCGTCCTGGCCCGGCTGGGCAGGCTGGCGGCCGAGTACGGCGAGCTGGTCATGGCCGGACGCTCGCACAACGTCGCCGCCCAGGCCACCACCCTCGGCAAGCGCTTCGCGACCGCCGCGGACGAGCTGCTCGTCGCCTACGGCCGGGTCGAGGAGCTGCTCGGCCGCTACCCGCTGCGCGGCATCAAGGGTCCGGTCGGCACGGCCCAGGACATGCTGGACCTGCTCGGCGGCGACGCGGCGAAGCTCGCCGAACTGGAGGACCGGATCGCCCGGCACCTCGGCTTCTCGCAGGCGTTCACCTCGGTCGGCCAGGTCTACCCGCGCTCGCTGGACTACGAGGTCGTCACCGCGCTGGTGCAGCTGGCCGCCGCGCCTTCGTCGCTGGCCAAGACGATCCGGCTGATGGCCGGGCACGAGCTGGTGACCGAGGGCTTCAAGCCGGGCCAGGTCGGCTCGTCCGCGATGCCGCACAAGATGAACACCCGCTCCTGCGAGCGCGTCAACGGCCTGACGGTGATCCTGCGCGGCTACGCCTCGATGACCGGCGAGCTGGCGGGTGACCAGTGGAACGAGGGCGACGTGTCCTGCTCGGTGGTGCGCCGGGTCGCGCTGCCGGACGCGTTCTTCGCGCTGGACGGCCTGCTGGAGACGTTCCTGACCGTGCTGGACGAGTTCGGCGCGTTCCCGGCGGTCGTGGCCCGGGAACTGGACCGCTACCTGCCGTTCCTCGCCACCACCAAGGTGCTCATGGGTGCCGTGCGCGCGGGCGTGGGCCGCGAGGTCGCGCACGAGGCCATCAAGGAGAACGCGGTCGCCTCGGCGCTGGCGATGCGTGAGCAGGGTGCCGAGCGCAACGAACTCCTCGACAAGCTCGCCGCCGACGAGCGCCTCCCGCTCGACCGCGCGCAGCTCGACGCGCTGATGGCGGACAAGCTGTCCTTCACCGGCGCGGCGGCGGCCCAGGTGGGCGTCGTCGTGGGCCGGGTCGAGGAGATCGTGAAGCAGCGCCCGGAGGCGGCCGGCTACACCCCCGGAGCGATCCTCTGACTCGCTTCACCCAGGCGGAACTGGAGGCCGCCCGCGACCGCGTCGTCCCGGACGTGGTCGCGGAGGGTCTCCGTGTGCTGTTCTGCGGGATCAATCCCGGGCTGATGTCCGCGGCCACGGGCCACCACTTCGCCCGCCCCGGCAACCGCTTCTGGCCGGTGCTGCACCTGTCCGGGTTCACCCCGAGGCTCATGCGGCCCGCGGAGCAGGGGGAGCTGCCGGCGTACGGGCTCGGCATCACGAACGTGGTGGCACGGGCCACCGCGCGGGCCGACGAGCTGAGCGCCGCCGAGTACCGCGAGGGCGGGACCCTGCTGGCCGCGAAGGTGACACGGCTGCGGCCGCGCTGGCTGGCGGTCGTGGGTGTCACGGCGTACCGGGTCGCGTTCGACGAGCGCAAGGCACAGGTGGGGCCCCAGGAGCGGATGATCGGCGACACGCGCGTGTGGGTGCTGCCGAATCCCAGCGGGCTGAACGCGCACTGGACGACGGCGACCATGGCGGAGGAGTTCGCGCGGCTGCGCGAGGCCGCACAGGCCTGACGCTGACGCGTGTGGCACACCCTCGGGGAGTCCGACCCGCCCGGCCCCCGGCATCCGGCGCACCGGACGCGAGCCCGGCCCGTCATGGCGGGCCCGCGTCCGTGACCACGGCGATGAGCCGGAACGGCAGTTCCTCGTCCCACCGGGACACGCCGAGCGCCGGCCGGCGTTCCGTCTCCGGCGGCCGCCACAGATGCGGGTCCGGCACGTGGCTGCTGAGCGCGCCCCAGGGCTCGGGTATCTCCTCGCCGGCCATGTCCCGGTCGAAGATGCTCGCCGGGCCGAATGTCTGTGGTGCTCCCCAGCGGGCGGTCAGCCGCTCCGTCAGGCGTCCCTGCGGCACAGCCGCCACGCCCCGGCGAGCAGGGCGGCCGCCGCCCACGACGCGGTCACCGCGAGGCCTTTCCACGGGCCGAGGCTGCCGTCCCAGGTCCGGTGCAGTGCCACCTGGCCTGCACGGTCGGGCAGGAATTCGGTGACGCCGCCCGCCGTGTCCCCGATCACGAACGAAACGACGAGGATGAAGGGGATCAGGAGGGAGAGCGCGCCCACCCCGCTGCGCAGCAGGGCCGTGAGGCCGACCGCGAGGAGCGCCATCAGCGTGAGGTAGATCCCGCAGCCCACGACACCGCGGACCTGTTCACCCGTGGTGAGGGCGTTCCCGGCGTCGCCGGGCCTCGCTCCGGCGACGAGCAGCGCGGCAAGGGCGGTGGCCAGTCCCACGGCCAGCACCGGTAGGGCGACGGCGGTCGCCTTGGCCGCGAACCACCGGCCGCGGTGCGGCACCGCGGCGAGCGAGAGCCGTAGCGCTCCCCCGTGGCACTCCGAGGCGACCGCCGTCGCGCCGAAGGAGATCGCGGCGATCTGGCCGGGCGTGACACCGGACAGCGCCATGAACAGCGGGTCGAAGTCCGGGTCGGGCGCGTCCGGGACACTCACGATCGCGGAGAACGCCGTGGTCGCCGCGAACAGCGCGAACAGCGTCCCGAGCAGCGAGCGGAGGGTGCGGATCTTCAGCCACTCGGAGTGGAGGACGGGTACGAACGGCATGTCAGGCCTCCTGCGGCTGAGCGGTGAACTCGGTCTCTGCGGACGTCAGATCGAGGTAGGCCTGCTCCAAGGTGCCCTCTTCGGCCGTCAGTTCGAGGAGCGGGACGCCCGCGGCGGACGCCAGCCGGCCGACGTCGTCCACGCGCGCGTGCTCCACGGTCCAGTGCCCGTCGGCGTGCCCGACGACCCGGTGGCCGTGCGGGGCGAGGGCCCTCTCGAGTGCCGCGGGGTCCGTCGTGCGGATCCGCACCCGGGGCCGCACCCGCGCGTGGATGAACTCCCGCGTGGGGGTGTCGGCCAGGAGGCGTCCCCGGCCCAGGACCACGAGGTGGTCGGCGAAGGACGCGGTCTCGTTCATGAGGTGGCTGGAGACCAGGACCGTGCGGCCCTCGGCGGCGAGCCGGCGCAGCAACGCGCGGATCCAGATGATGCCTTCGGGATCGAGCCCGTTGGAGGGCTCGTCGAGCATCACCACCGCGGGGTCCCCGAGCAGGGCCGCGGCGATGCCCAGCCGCTGGCGCATGCCCAGGGAGTACGTCCGCACCCGGCGGCGCGCCACCGCCGCGAGGCCGGTCTCCTCCAGCACCTCGCCGACCCGGCGGCCGGGGATGCGGTTGCTCGCGGCCAGGATCCGCAGATGGTCGCGGCCGGTGCGGGACCCGTGCGCGGCCCCGGCGTCGAGCAGCGCGCCCACCCGGCGCAGGGGGTCGGTGAGCGTGGCATAGGGACGGCCGCCGATCGTGGCGGTTCCGGAGGTCGGCCGGTCGAGGCCGAGCGCGAGCCGCATGGTGGTGGACTTGCCCGCTCCGTTGGGTCCGAGGAAGCCGGTGACCCGGCCGGGCAGCACGCGGAAGGTGAGACGGTCCACGGCGCGCCGGTCCCCGAACTCCTTGGTGAGGTCCTGTACGTCGATGCTGGTCATGGCGACAGCCTTGCCGTTCCACGGCGTCGGGTCCTCCCCCGCGGGTGGAGGACGTCTCCCCCGCCCGGGGGAGGTCCGTTGTCGGTGGGGGCTGGCACGATGTCGCAATGGTCCGACTGCTGCGCCCGTTCGGACGGGCGGTGACGTACACACGGCTGCTGCATCTGTTCATCGCGATCGTGTGGCCGAGCATGTGGCTGTTCGTCGAGGAGGCGTGGTGGACCTGGGTGTTCGCGGCCGTGCTCCTCGTCCCCGCCGGGCTGGTACCCGCGATGCGCACCGTGGAGGGGCTCCAGGCCAGACTGCTGCTGACCGGTCACGGGCACGACAGCGGGAGCACCGGCATCGTCGTCGCGCCGTCCGCCGCCTGGGGCGACCGGGGGCGGCTCGTGGTGTGGCTGGAGGTGCGGCTGCTGCTGGGCTGTGTGACCGCCATGTCGGTCGTCCGGCTCCTCCTCACCGTGGTGGACCTGGTGCGGTCGGCCTTCGGCCGGAACGCCGGGGAGGGGTGGCTGTTCTTCCTCGAGGGCCATCACCGCTGGCACGTCCTGCTGGTGCCGCCGGTGCTGGCCGCGTTGGGGGTGGCCGTGGTCGTCCCGGGCCGGATGATCACCGCGCTGGCACCCCGGCTGCTGGGCCCCTCCCCCGCCGAACGTCTCGCCGCCCTGGAGGAGCGCACCGAGCAACTCCTCGAACGCAACCGGATCGCGCGGGAGTTGCACGACTCCATAGGTCACGCGCTGACCGTGGCGGTGGTCCAGGCGGGCGCCGCGCGTGCCGCGGGGGACCCGGCGTTCACCGAGCGGGCGCTCGGCGCCATCGAGGACACCGGGCGGGCCGCCCTCGAAGACCTGGAGCGGGTCCTCGGCGTCCTGCGCGAGTCGGGGCGGCCCGTCGGCAGCCGGCCGACGCTGACCGACGCCGACCGGCTGCTCGACTCCGCGCGCGCTTCCGGGGCCAAGGTCGACGCCGAACTCGCCGGACCTCTCGACACGCTGCCCGGACCCGTCTCCCGGGAGGGTTACCGCATCCTCCAGGAGGCCCTGACGAACGTGCTGCGGCACGCGGGAGCCGTACCCGTCCGGGTGCGTGTCGAGGTCGCCGACGGCGCACTCGCGCTGGAGGTGCGCAATCCGCTTCCGGCGGGTGCCACGGAGGCCGGCCGGGGCAGCGGCCTGCGCGGGATGCACGAGCGGGCCGCGTTGCTCGGCGGCCGGGCGCGAACGGGTCCCGAGGATGGCGACTGGCAGGTGCACGCGGAACTGCCGCTGCGCTGATCTACGCTGGCCGGATGCCGCTCACCGTTCTCCTCGTCGACGACGAACCCCTCGTACGCGCCGGTCTGCGGGCCGTGTTGGAGTCACAGCCCGACATCACGGTGGTCGGCGAGGCGGCGGACGGCGCGGCGGTGATCCCGCTGGTGCGGCGGTTGCGGCCCGACGTCGTCGCCATGGACGTACGCATGCCCCTGATGGACGGGATCGAGGCCACCCGCGCGGTGCTGCGGACGGTCGACGACCCACCGAAGATCATCGTGGTGACCACGTTCGAGAACGACGAGTACGTGTACGACGCGCTGCGCGCGGGCGCCGACGGCTTTCTGCTCAAGCGGGCCCGGCCGGCCGAGATCGTGCACGCGGTACGGCTGGTCGCCGAGGGCGGCTCGCTGCTCTTCCCGGCCTCGGTGCGGCAGTTGGCCGCCGAGTACGGCGGCCGGACCGGGAACGTGCAGGCCCGGGCGGTACTGGAGCGGGCCCGGCTGACGGAGCGGGAGGCGGAGGTGCTGCGCCTCATGACCCGGGGCCTGTCCAACGGGGAGATAGCAGCCCGGCTGACGGTCGGTACCGAGACGGTGAAGTCGCACGTCAGCGCCGTACTGGCCAAGCTGGGGGCACGGGACCGCACACAGGCGGTGATCACGGCGTACGAGTCGGGGTTCGTGACACCGAGCTGAAACGGTACGCCCGGGGCGGACCCGGGTGCCCGGAGCTCGCCGGGCCCCTCCGCGCCGAGTACGATCCGGCCAACACGCGCACGAGCTGGGAGGACGGACGTTGGGGCGGCTGACCGGCGGGGATCCCTCGCTGCTGCGGAGGATCAACTCCGCGGTGGTGCTGCACGCGCTGCGTGCCACGGACTGCGCGACGCTGACCGAGATCACCCGGGTGACGGGGCTGTCCCGGCCCACGGTCGAGGGCGTCGTCGAGGACCTCATCGTGGGCGGGCTGGTCGTCGAGACGGCCGCCGAGGAGGGCGCGACGCGGCGCCAGGGGCGGCCCGCGCGCCGGTTCAGGTTCCGTGCGGAGGCCGGTCATCTGCTGGGGCTGGAGATCGGCCCGCACCGGGTCGCCGCGCTCCTGGCCGACCTGGACGGCCGGATCATAGGGGCCCAGGCCAAGGACGTCGAGGAGACGGCCCCCGCCGACGACCGCCTGGAGCGGCTGCGCACGGCGGTCGCCGAGCTGCTGCGGCGGGCCGGGGTGCCCCGGAACTCGCTGCGCGCGGTGGGAGTGGCGACGCCCGGGATCGTCGAGGCGGACGGCACCGTACGGCTGGGCACCGCGCTGCCCGAGTGGACCGGGCTGCGTCTCGGCGAACGGCTGAGCCGTTCCTTCAAGTGCCCGGTGCTGGTCGAGAACGACGCGAACGCGGCGGCCGTCGCCGAGCACTGGAAGGGCTCCGCCAGGGAGTCGGACGACATCGTGTTCGTGCTGGCCGGGCTGAGCCCGGGGGCCGGTTCGCTGATCGGCGGGCGGCTGCACCGCGGGTTCGGCGGGGCGGCCGGCGAGATCGGGGCGCTGCATCTGCTGGGCCGGGAGGTCACTCCGGAGACGCTGCTGTCGACCACGGACGAGCCGCTGCACCCGCTGGACGAGCAGGCGGTCGCGCAGGTCTTCGCGCAGGCGCGCCAGGGCGACCAGCGGGCGCTGGCGGCCGTCGACCGTTTCATACAGCGGCTCGTCCACGACGTCGCGGCGCTCGCTCTCGCGCTCGACCCGGAACTGGTGGTCATCGGGGGCTGGGCAGCCGGTCTGGACGGGGTGCTGGAGCCGCTGCGGCGCGAGCTGGCCCGCTACTGTCTGCGGCCGCCGAAGGTGACCCTGTCCCTGCTCGGCGAAGCGGCCGTGGCGACGGGGGCGCTGCGGCTGGCCCTGGACCATGTGGAGAAGCAGTTGTTCGCGGTGGAGGGCACGGCGACCGCGCGGCACTGACCCGACCGTCCGCCGGGCACGGGCCGGGCGCGGGCCGCCCCGTGGTCGTCTCGTGGCCGGCCGCCCGGCGGACGGGAGCCACGGCGGGCGGCGCACGGACGTCGATCGCGGCGGACGGACGCGGACGGGCGAGTTGACGGTTCGTCGCGGGGTGTCGTCATGGAGAACGCCGCGCGCCCCGGTGGAGTTCCGGGGCGCGGGCGGGACGTCGGTCAGGAGGCGCGCCGCTCCGGTCCGTGGTGGATCTCCACGCCGCCCGAGGCGCCGAAGGTGAGCCGGCAGGTGTCCGCGCGGTAGGTGGCCACGGAGAGCGCGGCGACACCGCCGCCGCTGAGGAAGCGGGTGGTGACGACGAGGACGGGGGCGCCGGGCAGCCGGTCCAGTTCCTTCGCCTCGTCGGCGCGGGCGGAGCCGAGCTCGACGGAGTTCTCCCGGCCCTCCAGCCCCAGCCGCTGCACCTCGCGCAGCACGGCACGGGCGCGTGCCGTGGCCGACGGGGTGTCTATGGCGGACAGATCGGGGACCGAGGACGGCGGGATGTAGAGGAGTTCGGCGGCGACGGGCTGACCGTGGCTCGTCCGGGACCGGCGTACCGTGTGCACGGATTCGTCCGCACCGGTGCGCAGGATCCCGGCGACGGCCGCGGGCGGCACGGCCAGGGTGGAGTCGACGGGCTGCCAGGCGTCCTCGGCCGATCCCGGCCAGGCGTGCTGTTCGGTGCCGACGGCCACGCCGACCCGGGGCGGGGCGACGGTCGTGCCGACGCCGCGACGGCGCTGGAGCCGGCCCTCCAGCTCCAACTGCTCCAGGGCCTGGCGGAGGGTGGCTCGGGCGACGCCGAAGCGGGCGGCGAGGTCTCGCTCGTTGGGCAGGATCTCGCCCACGGCGAACTCGGAGTCCAGTGCCTCGCTGAGCACGGTCCTGAGGTGCCAGTACTTCGGTTCCGGTACCGATTCCAGCTGCGTGGTCCCCACCGTGTCCTCCGCAATCGCCGTGGTCCGGCGGCGTTTAAGCGCCCTTGTTTATTAAAGGTTGTTTCACTTCTCTGCGACGATAAGGGGGGCTCCACCCTTGGTCAATACCAATCCTCGATCCTTCCGGCCCGATATGGGCCGATCGCCGTGGAGCGTTCACGAGGCGTTCGTACAGGGCCGCATACCTGACATCCCGGCGAAACCCCCGGGTCAGGGGACCGGCCCCGTTCCGGAGGCCGGGCGTCCGGAGACCAACGCCGAGGCGCGCGGGGCCCGCTGAGGTGCCGGCAGCCCGGAACACGCCCGGCGACGTGGGGCTACCCGTCGGTAGTAATTGCTGACAAGCTGTCTACGGCGTCCGTCAGCGAGCCCATCCGAGGAGCACTCCCATGTCCGCCACCGTCTCCTTCCCGGTCCCGTCCCCCCGGGGCCCGCAGAACGTGACCGTCTCCTACGCGCGCGTGGGCCGCGGCGAACCACTGCTCCTGCTGCACGGAATAGGGCACCACCGGCAGGCCTGGGACCCCGTGGTGGACATCCTCGCCACCGAGCGGGACGTGATCGCCGTGGATCTGCCCGGCTTCGGCGCGTCCCCGGGCCTTCCGGACGGCCTCTCCTACGACCTGCCCACCACGAGCGCCGTGTTCGGCGCCTTCTGCGAGGCGCTGGAGCTGGACCGGCCCCATGTGGCGGGCAACTCCCTGGGCGGCCTGCTCGCCCTCGACCTGGGGCGCGAGAAGCTCGTACGGTCCGTCACGGCCCTGTCCCCCGCCGGGTTCTGGTCGCAGGCCGAACGGCGCTACGCCTTCGGCGTCCTGGTCGCGATGCGGCGCATCGCCCGCCGGATGCCGCTGCCGCTGGTCGAGCGCCTGGCGCGCACGGCGGCCGGCCGTACGGCGCTGACGAGCACGATCTACGCCCGTCCCGCGCGCCGTTCACCCGACGCCGTGATCGCCGAGACGCTCGCCCTGGCGCACGCCACGGGCTTCGACGCGACCCTGCGGGCCGGAACGGACATCCGGTTCACCGACGACATCCCCGGGATCCCGGTCACGGTGGCCTGGGGCACCAGGGACCTGCTGCTCGTGCGCCGCCAGGGGGTGCGCGCCAAGCAGATCATCCCCCGGGCCCGGCTGGTGCGGCTGCCCGGCTGCGGGCACTGCCCGATGAGCGACGACCCGGCCCTGGTCGCCCGGGTCATCCTCGACGGAAGCCGCTGACCCGCGCGCGTGCGGCCGACGGCCGAGCCCAGGGCGACCCCGGCACCCGCGAGGACGCCGCCCACGGCCTGGGCCGCACCGCAGGTGCCGGTGCCGACGAGCAACGGGTGAACCGGGCCGCTTCGGCGGCCGGTTCGCGCGTCCCGGCGGCGCGGCCCGTTGTTCACCCGTGGTTTGCGTGTGCGCTGCGGCGTACCAGTAGGTGTGGGGTGGCACAGCACACCGGCCGGTTCCCGTCACTGGAGGCGCATCCATGTCACACCGTCCGTTCCCCGGCCGTCGCAGCGTGCTGCGCGGCTCGCTGGCCGCGTCGGCGGCCCTGACCGTCCCCCTCGGCCTCGGGGCCGCGCCGGCGTTCGCCCGGTCCGGGCGCCCCCGGGCGGACTGGGGCGTGCAGAGCGGCGACGTGACGTCCGACTCGGGGCTGGTGTGGGTGCGTTCCGACCGCCCGGCCCGGATGACCGTCCAGACGTCCGCCACGGAGTCGTTCCGCAACCCGCACACCTGGCACGGTCCGCTGCTGGGCCCGGACACCGACTTCACCGGCACCACCCGGCTGCACGGGCTGCCCGCGGGCGAACAGATCCACTACCGGGTGCTGCTCGCCGACCCGGACGATCCGCGCCGCACCGGCGAACCCGTCACCGGCACCTTCCGCACCGTGCCGGCCGGCCGGCGGCACGGGGTGCGCTTCCTGTGGTCCGGTGACCTGGCGGGACAGGGCTGGGGCATCAACCCCGACCTCGGCGGCTACCGGATCTACGACGCCATGGCCGCGCTCGATCCGGACTTCTTCCTGTGCAGCGGCGACAACGTCTACGCCGACGGCCCGATCGCGGCGACCCAGGCGCTGCCCGACGGCAGCACCTGGCGCAACGTCACCACCGAGGAGAAGTCCAAGGTCGCCGAGACCCTGGCCGAGTTCCGCGGCAACTTCCGCTACAACCTCCTCGACGAGAACCTGCGGCGGTTCAACGCCCAGGTGCCGTCGATCATCCAGTGGGACGACCACGAGGTGCGCAACAACTGGTACCCGGGCGAGGTGATCGCGGACTCCGACACCCGCTACACCGAGAAGAGCGTCGACGCCCTGGCGGCCCGCGCCCGGCGGGCGTTCGGTGAGTACTTCCCGGTCTCGACGCTGCGGCCGGGCGCGGCGCAGGGCCGGGTCCACCGGGTCGTGCGCCACGGGCCGCTGCTCGACGTGTTCGTGCTGGACATGCGGACCTACCGCAACGCCAACTCGCCGGACGACCAGACCGTGGACCCGCAGGGCATCCTCGGCCGCGAGCAGCTGGAATGGCTCAAGCGGGAGCTGTCGCGTTCGCGTGCGGTGTGGAAGGTCATCGCCGCCGACATGCCGATCGGCCTGGTCGTGCCGGACGCCACCGAGGGCAGGGCGAACTTCGAGGCGGTGGCGCAGGGCGACCCGGGCGCGCCGCTCGGCCGTGAGCTCCAGATCGCCGAGCTGCTGCGGTACGTCAAGCACCGGCGGATCACCGGCACCGTGTGGCTGACGGCCGACGTGCACCACACCTCGGCCCAGCACTACCAGCCGTCGCGGGCGGCGTTCACCGACTTCGAGCCGTTCTGGGAGTTCGTCTCGGGCCCGCTGAACGCGGGCGCCTTCCCGGCCAGCGCGCTGGACGGCACCTTCGGGCCCGAGCGGGTGTTCGTGAAGGCGCCGACGGCGTCCAACGTCTCGCCCGCGGGCGGCTACCAGTTCTTCGGCGAGGTCGACATCGACGGCGGCAGCGGGGAGCTGACGGTACGGCTGCGCGAGCAGGACGGCACCGTGCTGTTCACCCAGGTCCTCCGGCCGGGGCGGGTCGGACAGTAGCTCCGGGCCTCCCGGCGGCGGCGGGCGGTACGCGTCCTGCGTACGGTCCGCCGCCGAGCGCGTGCTGCGCGCCGGGCCGGGGCCTGTTGCGGCAGGTGGCGTCACCATGTGCCTCAACAGGCCCCGCAGGACAGCGTTTTCGCAGGTCAGACCGATTGTCAGTGGTCGCCTCTACGGTTTTCCCATGACGCGATCTTTGCAGGCCGTGGCCTATCGACGACCCTCCGTGCTGGAATCCGCCGCGGGCGGAGGACGCCTGGCGCTGGAGACGTCCGCGGGCCTGACCCCCGTGGGAGCCGAGGCCCATCCGCGCTTCTTCGCCGGGTTCCTGACGGCTCCGCAGGTCGCCGCGGCGGGTTTGCTGGCGGTGGCGGACGTGGCGGCCACACGCTACTACCAGCGGCAGCTGCCCGCGTCGCTGGACCCGGTGGTGACGGGCAACGGCGACCGGCTGCGCTTCGAGTCCTTCTCCGGCTGCGGCGGGGTGTACGCGCGGCTGGACGTCCTCGAAGGCGGTCTGGACGGCGGCGCGGTGGGACACGGCACGACGAACGTGGACGTCAACAACCCGCTGCGGGAGGCCCTGTCCCGGCTGGGCGGGGACGACCCGCTGCACCTGCGGGTCGGCCCCGAGGAACTCGCCGTGACCACACTGGACGGCCCGGTCGTGGAGAAGAAGGTGCCGCTGCCCGACCGCTGGCTGCGCGGCTTCGCCGAGGCCCAGGTGGTGGCGGCCGGATTCGATCTGCGGGCCGAACTGCCCGCCGCCGAGGCGGTGCGGTTCCTGCGCGCGCTGCCCCGGGGCTCGGGCCGCGGCGGCTCGGGCGGCCCGCTGTGGGTGGTGCCCGCGGGCCGCGGGCTGCGGCCGACGACCCGGGCGGTGTCCGGCGCGGTGTGTCTGCCCGGCCCGGAGCGACTGGTCGCGCTCCAGCGGGTGCTGCGGCACGCGACGGCCCTGCGGGTGTACGGGCCCGCGGTCGCCCCGGCCGGCTCCGCCGCCGCGACGGCGAGCGCCTGGGAGGCGGTCCTGCCGGGCATGCGGCTGACCCTGACGCTGTCGCCGGACGCCTCGCGCGGCTTCTCCGGCGAGGGCGGGGTCCTGGAGGCCCTGGCCGCGGACGAGGCGGCGGCGGACGCCGAACTGCTGTCGGTGCTGCTGGCCTGGGAGCCCCGCATCGACGTCGCCGACCTCGCCGCGGCCTCGGGCCTGACGGTGGAGCGGGTCCGGGCGGCGCTGGTCCGGCTGGGCACCTCCGGCCGAGTGGGGTACGACACGGCGGAGGCGGCCTACTTCCACCGTGAACTGCCCTACGACGCGGGGCGGGTGGAGCGCCACAACCCCAGGCTGCGTTCCGCCCGGGCCCTGGTGGCGGCGGGCGCGGTCGCCCTGGACGGCGCGACCGGGACGGTGACGGCCGAGGACGGACACATACACCGGGTGCGGGACGAGGCGGGGGTGCTGACCTGCAGTTGTCTGTGGTGGGCCAAGTACCGGGGCGGGCGCGGGCCGTGCAAGCACGCGCTCGCGGTGCGGATGGCGCGACGGGGCGCCGCGGTGGAACTGATCGGGACCGGAATCGACGGGGGTGCGCGATGAGTGGACTGACGGACGTGGTGCGGACGGGCCGGACGGCCGAGGTGGTCCGGCTGCTGGACGGGATGACGGACGCCGAGCGGCGGGCGGCCTTCCCCGCGTTGAAGCAGCTCCGCAAGGAGCTGCGGCCACGTCGCTGGGAGGCGGACGCGGTACGCGCCTACCCCGCCCTGCATCTGGCCGGCGCCGCCTGTCAGACCGGGGCGGCGGGAGTGGCGAGCTGGATCGCGGCCGCCGACCTCCAGTGGTCGTCGTCGTCCAGGTCGGACCTGCTGCTGCACGTCCTGGGCGACCGTGACCCCGCCTGGCTCGCAGAGGTGACCCGCCGGCTGGCCGAGCGCCCGGCTGCCTCGCGTGTGCCGCACGAGCTGATGGCGGGACTGGTCCGGCTCTCGGGCCACCCGGTCCCGACCACCGACGCCTATGTACGGGGCTGGGTGGAACGCATCGGCTCCACCTGGTACCGCGGGGCCACGGTGCTGGAGCAGTTGCGCCGGGATCCGCACCTGGTGCGGCTGGTGGCGGCGCTGTTCGAGACGGACGACATCGGCAGCCGCCTGCAGTGGGGGGCCGCGGAGGGGCCCAACAGCTGGACCGACGCGATCGCCCGGCTGACCGTCGAGGGCGCCCTCGACCGGACGGCGACCGTCGACGCGTGCGTGGCCCGGCTCCTGCGCGGCGGTACCGCCGCAGACCACCGGGTGTTCCTGCGGTTGCTCAAGACCCTGGCGCTCACCCGCGACGAACAGCGGGAGCGGACGGCCGACTGGCTGGCGCTGGCCTCGGACGCGGTCTCCGTGGTGGCCGCGCACGCCCAGTCGGTGCTGGGCGCGCTGGCCGTCGACGGCGAGCTGACCACCCGTCGGCTGTCGGAGATGTCGGCCGCCGTGCTCTTCCGTACCGAGAAGAAGCTCGTACGGGCGCAGTTGGTGCTGCTCGGGAAGATACTCGCCCGGGACGCGGCGGCCGACGAGCTGCTGCCCGTGGTGGCGCAGGCCTTCGGGTACGACGACCCGGATGTGCAGGAGCGGGCGCTCAAGCTCGCGGAGCGGCACCTGGGGAAGGTCACCTCGGTCGAGGTGCGCGCCGAAGTCGCCGACGCGGCGGCGGGATTGATCCCGATGCTGCGCACCCGGGCGGTGCGGTCGCTGGGCGCCACGCCCGGAGCCGAGGATGCCGCGGCGAGCCCGGAAGTCCTGCCGCCGGTGCCCGTGCCGCTCCGGCTCGCCCCTGCTCCCGGTTCGGCCCTCGAACTCGCCGAGGAGCTGGGCGCCGTGCTGGCGTCGTCCGGGGACGTCGCCGCGTTCGAGCGGGCCCTCGACGGCCTGGTACGGCACGTGTACAGCGACCGCGAGGGCCTGCTGGAGGCGCTCGCCCCGGTGACGGCACGCCGGTGGTGGAGCGACGCCCACCCCGATCGCGAGTACCACCAGCCGGCCGAGCATCACTACGGGGCGTCCTTCCACGCCATCCAGGACGCCGAGGACGCCCTCGACCTCGTTCTGGCGACGCTGGCGGGACAGTGCACGACCGCCCAGCTGCATCGGGCCGTCGTGCAGGGCGCGAGGGAGCGGCGTTGTCCGCACAGCGCGCTCGCCCGCGCCTTCGAGGCCCGGGTGTGGGAGGTGGCGTACCGGATACGGACCGATCCGCTGCCGTTCCTGCTCTCGACGCCCACCTGGAGCACCGGCCTGCTGGAGCCGGACGAGCTGGTGGAGCGCCTCGACGCCTACCGGCGGCTGGGGGCCAGGCCCGCAGCGGCCGACTTCGCGCAGGCGCTGCTGCGGGTGCGTCGCACGGACCGGTCGGCGGCCGCGGCGGCCGCCGACCGGGCGGCGGCGCTCGGCACCCCCGAGGGAACACGGCTCGCCGCCTGGCTCGTCTCCGAGGCGCCCTCGCTGCCGTCGCGGCGCAGACGCACCTCGGGTCCCCGGGTCCTGATCGAGTCCGCGGAACTCCTCGAGTTGCAGGATGACTTCCCGGCGGAGTTCGCGCACCTGGGCCGCCCGGTGGGCGTCTTCGACGGACGGCGGTACTGCCTGCACTGGAGCGACGAGCTGCGCCCGCACTGGCTGGCGCTGCTCCCGGAGCGGCGCGAGCTGGTGGCGGTGCGGGTACTGCTGGACCTGTCCCGGGTCGCGGTGGACGACACGCACGGCGCCGGCTTCCTGCCGCTGCTCGCGGAGTCGGGCGGGGAGGCGGGCGAGGCCGTGCACCTGTGCCTGGCCTACGGGCTCGGCGCCCGCCACCCGGAGGACCGGCTCGCCGCCGTGGACGCGCTGCTGGTGCTGGCGGCCCGTGGCGAACTGGACCCGGCCAGGCTGGGCGCGGACCTCGCGGAGCTGGTGCGCTCTGCGGCCGTGAAGCCTCAGCGGCTGGCCGACTCGCTGCGGACGGCGGCGGCCACCGGGGCCAACGCCACCATCTGGGGCATGCTCGGCCGGGCACTGCCGCCCCTGCTCGCCGATCTGCCGACCGACCGGGCGCCCGGACGTGGGCTCGGGGAGCTGTTGACGGTGGCCTCGGAGTGCGCCGAGCGGTCCGGTGCGCGCGGGGATCTGCCGCATCTGGCGCAGGCGGCGGCCCGGCGCGGCTCCTCCCGTCTGGTGACCCAGGCCCGGCGACTGCGCAGTGCGCTGACGGAGGGGGTGGCCGCCTGACGTAGTCGGTGGGCCGGGGCCACCGGGCGCCGACCGGGGGTGAACTGGTTCGATGGGTGGGCGGTCCGGTGGCGCAACGTAGCAACCAAAAAAGCAGTAAAAGGTACAGATTCTGTCTTTACCACTCAGTCACAAAGCGTTCGTGATCACGCAACACACGTCCTTCACAGTGGCTGCATGAATCGAGACATGTCTGATGTGACGCGAGCGAAGCACGGTCGCCCCGTGCACCACTGGCGCAGGGATGTGGTGGAACTCGCCGGCGTCTTCACGGCCGTGGCGGTGGCGGACGCCGTGGCGAACCTGATCGGGCACGGCCCGGACGGCCCGGCCCTGCTGGTGATCTCGGCGGCGGCGCTCGCCGCCACCGCGGGCTTCCACGTCTGGTGGGCACGCCGCCACGGTCACGCACCTCCGGAGACCGATACCGGGACCCGGCCGCGCTCCGCCGAGCAGGCCGGGCCGTTCGGCCCGTCGCACGCGACCGTTCCGTCCCAGGGCGGGGCGAGCACCCTCTGGCGCATGAGGACGACGGTCAAGGACGCGCCGGGATCACTCGCGGCGCTGTGCACCGCGCTGGCCGGGCAGCGGGTGGACATCCTGAGCCTCCAGACGCATCCGCTGGGTGAGGGGACGGTCGACGAGTTCCTGCTGCGGGCCCCCGACGAGCTGCCCGCGGCCGAGATCACCCGCGTGGTGGCGCAGGCGGGCGGCACCGCCACCTGGATCGAACGGGCCGACGCGCACGACCTGGTGGACGCCCCCACCCGGGTGCTCGGACTGGCCACCCGCACCGCCCTGGACGCGGCCGAACTCCCCCTGGCCCTGCGTCAGTTGCTGGGCCGGTGCACCATCCGGTCGCTGCCCGCCCGGCCGCTCGGCCAGGGACGCGGGGCGGACGTCGTACCCGTCGAAGGAGTGCTGGAGGACACCGTGATGCGGCTGCGGGCGCCGGAAGGCGGAGTGATCACCGTGGAGCGGCCGTATCTGCCGTTCACCCCGACCGAGTTCGCGCGGGCGCGGGCCCTGGTGGAACTGGACGCCCGGCTCGGCCCGCGCGTTCCGGTCGGCCGGGACGTACTGACGCTGCCCGAGGGCAACGACATCAGCGTGCGCCGGGCCGACACCGCGGACCTGAGGGCCGCGAAGGACATGCACGAGCGGTGCTCGCCGCGCACCCTCTCGATGCGCTACCACGGGCCGGTCAAGGACGCGGACCGCTATCTGAACCACCTGCTCAGCCCGCGCTTCGGACGGACCCTCGCGGTGCAGACGGCGTCCGGGCGCATCGTCGGTCTCGGCCACCTGCTGTGGGACGGGGACGAGACGGAGGTCGCGCTGCTCGTCGAGGACGAGTGGCAGCGGCGCGGTGTCGGGGCCGAACTCCTCGGCCGGCTGGTCGCGATGGCCGCCGAGGCGCACTGCGAGAGCGTGTACGCCGTGACCCAGGCTTCCAACACCGGCATGGTCGCCGCGATGCGCGGCCTGGGACTGCCCCTCGACTACCAGATCGAGGAGGGCACCCTGGTGATCACGGCCCGGCTGGACACGGCGACGGCCGCCGCACGGCGCCCCTACGAGCGGCACCAGGAGTGGCACCAGGAGTGGCACGGCGAACGGATCGTCCGCGACTGAGCTCCCCCTCACGTCCGGGTGCCGCCGAACCGGCCCGGCGGAGGGGCACTCCGCCGGACCGGTTCGACGCAACCCCGGCGGTCCGGTCCGGACCGTGCGGATCCCGGCGGTCCGCTCCGGACCGCACAGGTCCGGGCGGCCCGGTTAGGACCGCACAGGTCCAGGCCGTCCGGTTCGGCCCGCGCCGTTCAGGCGCCCCGACCGGGCCGCGCGGTTCAGACGGCCGACGGCCGTGGGTCCGCCGTCGCGGTCGGGGCGGCCGTGACCGCCCCGCCCAGCGCCCCGTCCAGGTCGGCCCAGAGGTCCTCGACGTCCTCCAGGCCCACCGAGAGCCGCAGCAGCCGGTCGCCCACGCCGGCCCCGTGCCGGTCCGCCGCGTCCACGATCCGGTGGCTGATGGAGGCGGGGTGCTGGATGAGCGTGTCGACACTGCCGAGGCTCACGGCCGGAGTGATCAGCCGGACGCCCGCGATCACCTCGTGCGGGTCGCCGTGGACCTCGAAGGCGATCATCGCGCCGCCGATCCGCGGGTAGTGGACGCGGGCGACGCGCGGGTCGGCGGTGAGGCGGCGGGCGAGCTCGGCCGCGTTCTCTGACGCTGCCCGCACCCGCACCGGCAGCGTCGACAGGCCGCGCAGCAGCAGATAGCCGGCCAGCGGGTGCAGCACTCCGCCGGTGGCGAACCGCACCTGGCGCAGCCGCCCGGCGAACTCCTCGTCGCAGGCCACCACGCCGGCCATCACGTCGCCGTGTCCGCCGAGGTACTTGGTGGCGCTGTGCAGCACCAGCCGCGCGCCCTGCTCGGCCGGGCGTTGCAGGACGGGCGTGGCGAAGGTGTTGTCGGCGAGCAGCGGCACCGAGCCACAGGAGTGGGCGACGGCCCGCAGGTCCACCTCGGCGAGGGTCGGGTTCGCCGGGGTCTCGACCATGACCAGGCCCGTGTCGGGGCGCAGGGCGTCGGCGATGCCTGCCGGGTCGGTCCAGGTCACCTCCGAGCCGAGCAGTCCGGCGGTCAGCAGATGGTCGCTGCACCCGTACAGCGGGCGCACGGCCACCACGTGCCGCAGGCCCATCGAGCCGCGGACCAGGAGCACGGCGCTGAGCGCGGCCATGCCGCTGGCGAACGCGACCGCGCTCTCGGTGCCCTCCAGGCGTGCCAGGGCCGTCTCGAAGCGGGCGACCGTGGGATTGCCGAGCCGGGCGTAGACCGGCGGTCCGTCCGGCTCGGCGCCGGTCTGCGCGAACGCGTCGATGCGGGCGGCCTCACCCCGGCTGTCGTAGGAGGGGTAGGTGGTGGACAGGTCGATGGGCGGGGCGTGGAGTCCCTGGCGGGCGAGGTCGTCCCGGCCCGCGTGCACGGCCTCGGTGGCCAGTGCTCTCGAAGGAATGCGTACGTCGTCGTACGGCGCGAACGTGCTCGCTGAGTCCATGGACGGAAGGGTGAACAGCGGCCGGGGCGATGGATTCGAACACCGTGCTACGTTCGGGGCATGGCCGAATCTGTCGTACTGGATCCGGTGGACCTTCACCTGCTGCGGCTGTTGCAGAACGACGCCCGGACCACGTTCCGTGATCTCGCCGCGCAGGTCGGGGTCGCACCGTCGACGTGTCTGGACCGCGTGGCACGGCTGCGCCGCTCGGGGGTGATCCTCGGCCATCAGCTGCGGGTCGACCCGGCGAAGCTGGGGCGCGGTCTTGAGGCGTTGCTGTCGGTGCAGGTCAGACCGCACCGACGGGAGCTGGTGGGACCGTTCGTGGAGCGGATACGCGCGCTGCCGGAGGCGCGCACCGTCTTCCACCTCACCGGTCCCGACGACTACCTCGTCCATGTCGCGGTCGCGGACATGGCCGACCTCCAGCGCCTGGTGCTGGACGAGTTCACCTCGCAGCGCGAAGTCGCCAGGGTCGAGACCCGGTTGATCTTCCAGCAGTGGGAGTGCGGCCCGCTGCTGCCGCCCGGCAGACCGGGCCCGCCCTAGCGCCGCTGTGACAGAACCGGACAGGCGCCGGATCCTGCCCGGTAAACCGGGCTGACGCGGCACCGGTATCCGTACGAGGATGTCCGCATGTCAGAGACGAAGAGCCCGCTGCCCCGCCAGGTCGCCGACGCCTATGTCGACGACCTGGTCGCCCTCGACCCGATCACCGGCACCTATCTCGGCGTGCAGGAGAGTTCGAGCCGCCTGCCCGACACCTCGCCCGCGGGACAGGAGGCGCTCGCCGCGCTGGCCCGCACCACGCTCGCCCGGCTCGACGAGGCCGAGCGGCAGCCCGGCGCCGACCGTGACATCGAGCGCCGCTGCGGACGGCTGCTGCGCGAGCGGCTGACCGCGGAGCTCGCCATGCACGAGTCCGACGAGCATCTGCGCGCGGTCGGCAACCTGCACACCGCGCCGCATTCGGTGCGCGAGGTCTTCACCATCACGCCGGCGCAGACCGCGCAGGACTGGTCGGCGATCGCCGAGCGGCTGCGCGCGGTGCCGGCCGCGCTGAACGGCTACCGCGAGTCGCTCGCGCTGGGCCTGGAGCGCAAGCTGTACGCGGCACCGCGTCCGACGGCCACGTTCATCGACCAGCTCACCGAGTGGTCGGGTCCGGACGACGGCAGCGGCGGCTGGTTCGAGGAGTTCGCGGCGGACGGCCCGCAGGAGCTGCGCGCGGAGCTGGACGAGGCGGCGCGCGGGGCGACGGCGGCCGTCGTGGAGCTGCGGGACTGGATGCGTGATGTGTACGCGCCCACGATCGAGGGCGCGCCGAACCCGGTGGGCCGCGAGCGGTACGCCTGCTGGTCGCGCTACTTCAACGGCACGGACCTCGATCTGGACGAGGCGTACGCGTACGGCTGGGCCGAGTACCACCGGCTGCGCGGCGAGATGGAGCGGGAGGCCGAGCGGATCCTGCCGGGCGCGGCGACGCCGTGGGTGGCGCTCGCCCACCTCGACGAGCACGGCAAGCACATCGAGGGCGTCGACGAGGTCCGCGACTGGCTCCAGGGCCTGATGGACCAGGCGATCGACGCGCTGGACGGCACGCACTTCGAACTCGCCGAGCGGGTGCGGAAGGTGGAGTCCCGCATCGCGCCTCCGGGCGGCGCTGCGGCTCCGTACTACACCGCGCCGACGGAGGACTTCTCCCGTCCGGGCCGTACCTGGCTGCCGACGATGGGCCAGACCCGCTTCCCGGTCTACGACCTCGTCTCCACCTGGTACCACGAGGGCGTTCCCGGCCACCACCTCCAGCTCGCGCAGTGGGCGCACGTCGCGGCGGACCTCTCCCGCTACCAGGCGACGCTCGGCGGGGTGAGCGCCAACGTCGAGGGCTGGGCACTGTACGCGGAACGGCTGATGGACGAGCTGGGCTTCCTCACCGACGCCGAACAGCGGCTCGGCTATCTCGACGCGCAGATGATGCGGGCCGTGCGTGTCATCGTCGACATCGGCATGCACCTGGAACTGGAGATCCCCGCGGACTCCCCGTTCCACCCGGGCGAGACCTGGACCCCGGAGCTGGCCGAGGAGTTCTTCGGCGCGCACAGCAGCCGGCCGGCGGACTTCGTGGAGAGCGAACTGACCCGCTATCTGACGATCCCCGGCCAGGCGATCGGCTACAAGCTCGGCGAGCGGGCCTGGCTGCTGGGCCGGGAGAAGGCGCGCGAGCGGCACGGCGAGGCCTTCGACCTCAAGGCGTGGCACATGGCGGCGCTGTCGCAGGGCTCGCTGGGCCTGGACGACCTGGTGGACGAGCTGTCGCGGCTCTGATCCGCGGGGCTCACCTGCGGAAGCCGCCCTCCGAGTCGATGACCTGACCGGTGACCCACTCCGCCTCGTCCGTGGCCAGCCACGCGATGAGGCGGGCCGGATCGTCGGGCAGCCCCCACCGGCCGGCCGGGAAGCGGGCGGCGACGGCCGCGAGGTCGTCGCCGCTCGCGTAACCGGTGTCCACCGGGCCCGGGTTGACGGTGTTGACGGTGACGCCGTGATCGGCGAGCGTGGTCGACAGGGAGCGGGTGACGGAGGCCAGCGCGCCCTTCTGGAGGGCGTACGCGATCTCGTCGGGCATCCCGCCCGCGTGGTCCTGTCCGGACGTCATCATCACCACCCGTCCGCCCGCGGTGCGCGACGGCAGGGCGGCGCGCAGCCGGGCGTACGCCTGGACGAGGAGCAGCACGGAGCGGGCGTCGACCGCCCAGTGCGCGTCGAGCATCGTCGCGTCGACCGTGTCGAGGGTGCCGTCGGATCCGCTGAGGGCGTGGTTGGCGACGAGGATGTCGAGCCGTCCGCCGAGCGCCGCGGCGGCGGTGCCGACCAGCGCGGCGGGGGCGGCCGGGTCGGCCAGGTCGCCCGGCCCCGCGACCACCCGGGCCTCCGGGTCGCCGAGTGCGGCGCGTACGGAGGCGGTCACCGCCTCGGGCCGGTCGGCGCCCCAGGGCATGGCGGTGTCGTGCGGGACGTGGTGGTGCAGGTAGACGCTCGCCCCGTACGCGGCGAGCCGCCGGGCCACCGCGTGCCCGATGCCGGCGCGGCGGCTGGCCCCGGTGACCAGGGCGGTCCGGCCGCGCAGGGGCAGCGGGTCACGACGGAGGTCCTGCGGACCGGGGAGCGGCGCGGGGTGCGGGGTCGGGGTCGGGGTCATGGACGACCATGATGGTGGCCCTGCGGGAACGGCGCCCACGAATATCGCTTCTCCCTCCCCGCGGCCGTCGACCCGCCGGGCCACGTCGGCCCGCCGGGCCACATCGGTCGCCGGGTCACGCGCCCGCCGGCTCATGCGGTCGCCGGCTCATGCGGTCGCCGGGTCATACGGTCGCCGGGTCAGCAGCCGCAGTCCTGCGCGTCCACCGGTGCCGTCAGCGAGTCCGCGTCCCGGCGCGCGGGGCCCTCCCAGGTCTCGTAGGCGAAGCCCTCGCGCACCCAGTACTCGAAGCCGCCCAGCATCTCCTTGACCTGGTAGCCGAGTTCGGCGAGGGCGAGGGCGGCCCGGGTGGCACCGTTGCAGCCGGGTCCCCAGCAGTACGTCACGACCGGCACCGACTTGTCGAGGAGCCCCGCGGCCTGTTCGGCGATGAGCGCGGTCGGCAGGTGGACCGCGCCGGGGATGTGGCCCTGGTCCCAGGACTCGGTGGAGCGCGAGTCCAGGACGACGAAGCCGGGGTCGCCCTCGGCCGCGAGCGTGGCGGCGACGTCGGAGACGTCGGCGTGGAAGACGAGGCTGGCGCGGAAGTAGGCGGCGGCCTCGGCCGGGGCCGCCGGGGCGACGCGCAGGACGGGGTTGGTGACGGCAGCGGCAGCGGTGGCGGTCATGGTGCGGCCTTCCCTCGGGCCGCCGCGTCGGCGGTGCGGCGGATCTCCATGCCCAGAAATCTACGGGTGATGATCGCCGTCCTGAAGTGGCGATCCCCGGCCGTCCACTTGATCGGCCGGGGATTCTCCTGCTATTCCTCGATCATGACCGCGTATTCCCCGGACGCCACCGACTGGCGGATCCTCGACGCCCTCCAGCGCGAGGGCCGTGCCAGCTTCGCCGAACTCGCCCGTGCCGTCTCGATGTCCGCGAGCGCCGTCACCGAGCGGGTGCGTCGTCTGGAGGAGGCGGGGGTCATCCAGGGGTACACGGCGGTCGTCGATCCCGAGCGGCTCGGCCTGCCGATCCTCGCCTACGTCCGCCTGCGCTACCCGAACGGCCACTACAAGCCCTTCCACGACCTCGTCGCCGTGACGCCGGAGATCCTGGAGGCGCACCATGTGACGGGCGACGACTGCTTCGTCATCAAGGTCGCGGCCCGCTCGATGCGTCATCTGGAGGAGGTGTCGGGCAAGATCGGCACGCTGGGCTCGGTCACCACCAGCGTCGTCTACTCCTCGCCCCTGCCCAGGCGCCCGCTCGGCCGGTGACCGGGGCGGGTCCCGGAGCCCCGGCCGGCTCCCGGAGCCCCGGGTTCAACCCGCGCCTCCCGCGTCCCGCTGCCGCACCGCCGAGCCCGAGCGGCCCTTGACGACCTCCAGTTGCGCGTGGACGCGCCGCCGCAGATCGCCGACGTGGCTGACGATGCCGACGCTGCGGTCCCGCTCCCGCAGTGAGTCGAGGACGTCGAGCACTTCGTCGAGGGTCTGGTCGTCGAGGCTGCCGAAGCCCTCGTCGATGAAGAGGGTGTCCAGGCGGACCCCGCCGGCCTCGTCGGTGACGACGTCCGCGAGACCGAGCGCCAGGGAGAGCGAGGCGAAGAACGTCTCGCCGCCCGACAGGGTCGCCGTGTCCCGCTCCCGCCCGGTCCAGGCGTCGACGACGTGCAGCCCGAGCCCGCTGCGGCCGCGGCCGGCCCGGTCGTCGGAGTGGACGAGGGTGTAGCGGCCGGACGACATGCGCTCCAGCCGGGCGCTCGCGGCGGCGGCGACCTGCTCCAGGCGGGCCGCCAGGACGTACGACTCCAGGCGCATCCGGCGCTCGTTGTCGGCCGAGGTGCCCGCGGCGAGGCCCGCCAGGCGGGCGACCCGGTCGTACTCCTCGCGCAGCGGGGCCAGGCGCCGCGCCCCGGTGGCCGCACGGGTGGAGAGCCGGTCGAGTTCGGCGCAGCGCCGGGCGGCCGCGTCGCGTCCGGAGGCGGCCTCCCGCAGCCGGCGGCCGGCCAGGGCGGCGGCCCGCTCGGCGGCGTCGCTGTCGGCGGGCGGCTGCTGGGCGGCGGCCGCGGTGTCGGCCTCGGCGAGCACGGCGCGTACCGCGGACTCCTCGGACTGCCAGGCGTCCAGACGGCGTTGCAGCTCGCGGTGGGCGGCGTCGTCGAGCAGGGCGGCGGCCGCGGCCTGCGGGGTGTCGAACCCGGCGCGGAAGGCGGCGTCGGCCAGGCGCGCGTCGGCTTCCTTGAGTCGGCGCGCGGTGTCCTCGGCGGTGCGGGCGGCGTCGGCCGCGTCGGTGAGCAGGCCGACCTGCCGCTCCAGTTGGGCGCTGCGCGCGGCGACGCTGCCCGCCTCACCGCTGGCCTGCGCCAACTCCGCCTCCAGCGTGACCCGTTCGCGCTCCAGCCGGTCGCGGTGGCCGACCCGGGCGGCGGCCCGGACGGCCGCCTCCTGACGCAGCGCGCTGCGCCGTTCGCGTTCCTGCTCGGCCTGCCTCAACTCCTCGTTCGCCGGGTGCAGTCCGGAGGCGTCGCGACGGGCCTCGGTGTACTGCCGCTCCAACTCGTCCGCCTGTTGGACCAGTTGTTCGGTCGGGGTGTCGCCGGCCTCGGCGGTGGCGGCGGCCCGCGCCTCGCGTACGGCGGCCAGCCGCCGTTCCTCCCCCGCGTGGCGTTCCTGGGCGTCGCGGTAGGCGGCCAGGGCGCGTTCCTCCGCCTCTCGCCCGACGTGTCCGGCGACCTTGCGGGCGGGCGCGGGGTGCGCGGTGGCCCCGCAGACGGCGCAGGGCTCGCCGTCCCGCAGGCCCGCGGCCAGTTCGGCGGCGATGCCGTTCAGCCGCTGTTCCTTCAGGTCCAGCCAGTCGGCGCGGGCCTGAGCAGCGTGCTTCTCCGCCTCGAAGGCTCCCAGGCGTGCCGCTTCGACGTCCACGGTGAGCCGGTCGCGGGTCCGGGCGGCGTCCAGGCGGGCCCGCGCGGGCTCGCGTCGTACGGCGAGCTGCTCGGCGAGGACGGCGGCCGCCTGGGCCGAGGAGATCCGGGCCTGGAGAGCGGTCCGGACCGCCTCCCAGGCGCCGAGCCAGCTCTCCGCCTCGGCGAGGACGTCGTCGTCGGCGCGTTCCTGGCGGTCCAGGCCGGTGCGCTCGGCGGTGAGTTCGTTCAGGCGGTGCTCCGCGCGGCGGGCCGACTCCAGTCGGCCGAGCTCCTCGGCGGCCCGGCGCGCGGCGGCCGCGAGTCCGGCCGCGCCCGCTTCAGCGAAGGTGTCCGGCAGCAGGGCGCGTGCGTGCGTCTCGGCGGCGGCCGCCCTGCGGTGCTCGGTGTCGGCGGCCTCGCGCAGCTCCAGCGCCGGCGCGACCGCCTCGGCCTTGCGTCCGCGCTCCATGCGGGACTGCTCCGCCCGGTGCGTGTCGGCCCGTTCCGCCAGGAGCGCGGCCCGCTGCCGCGCCTGGCCGAACCGCTGCTGCAACCGGGCCACTTCGCGTACGTCGGACAGTGCGCGCTCGGCGGCGTGCTGCGCGCTCTCGGCGGCGCCGAGGCGGCAGTGGGCGACGGCCAGTTCCTCGCGGGCGGTGCTGCGGGCGACGGCGGCGGCGCTCAGCACGGCGTCGGCCAACCCCGGCTGTCCGGGGGTCAGTTCGGGCAGCTCCAGGGCGCCGCCCGCCGCCTGCTGCATCCGGTGGGCGTCCGCGAGCAACGCGGCGTCGCCCTCGCGCACCTGGGCCTCGGTGGCCTTCCTGCGGTCGGCCAGCCGCTTCTCGACCTCGGCGAAGCGGCGGGTGTCGAAGAGGCGGCCGAGCAGCTTGCCGCGGGCCTCGGCGTCGGCGCGCAGGAACCGCGCGAAGTCGCCCTGCGGGAGCAGGACCACCTGGCAGAACTGCTCGCGGCTCATGCCGAGCAGCTGGGTGATCTCCTCGCCGATCTCCTGGTGCGAGCGGCTGAGGTCCTTCCAGGCGCCGGCGGCGGCGTCGTACTCGCGCAGCCAGGTCTGGGCCTTGTCGACGGTGGTGCCCGAGCCGCGCAGCTTGGGGCGCTCCCAGGGCGGCTGCCGGGTGATCTCCAACCGGCGCCCGGCCACGGTCAGTTCGAGGCGCACCTCGGTACGGACGGCCGCCGCGGCGTGGTCGCTGCGCAGCGTCAGGCCCTGGGCGCCCTGGCGGGCGCCGGGGACCGCGCCGTAGAGCGCGTAGCAGACCGCGTCGAGGACGGAGGTCTTGCCCGCGCCGGTCGGGCCGTGCAGCAGGAAGAGACCGGCGGCGGACAGCGCGTCGAAGTCGACCGTCTGCGCCCCGCCGAACGGCCCGAAGGCGGTGATGTCCAAGCGGTGGAGCCTCACCGGGCCACCTCCCGCACGGCGTCGTCGGCGCGCACCGCGTCGAACGCGTCCCGCAGGACGGCCCGTTCCCGTTCGTCGGGCCCGGCGCCGCGCACATGCGCCACGAAGTCCTCCGCGATCTGCTGGTCGCTGCGGTCGGCGAGGCGTGCGGCGTACGACAGGCCGGGGTCGTCCGGGGCGCGCTCGGGGTCGAAGACGAGGCTGAGGGTGTGCGGGAAGCGATCGGTGAGCCGGGCCATGGGATCGGCCGGGCGGACCGGGTCGGTGAGCGTCGCCTCGACCCACGCCTCCTCGTGCCGGGCGAGCGCGGGATCGGCGAGCAACCGCTCCAGCGGGCCGCGGATGCGGGCCAGCGCGCGGGGCACCGGGCAGTCGACGCGCTCGGCGGTGACCGCGCCGTCGGCGTCGAGGTCGACGAGCCACATGCTCTTGCGGTGCTCCGCCTCCGAGAAGGAGTACGCCAGCGGGGAGCCGGAGTAGCGCACGCGGTCGGTGATGGTCTGGCAGCCGTGCAGATGGCCCAGGGCCACGTAGTCCACGCCGTCGAAGACCCCTGTGGGCACGGCGGCCACTCCGCCGACGGTGATGTCCCGCTCGCTGTCGCTGGCCTCTCCCCCGGTGACGAAGGCGTGGGCCAGCACGACGGATCGGGTGCCCGTCGCCCGGCCGGCGAGGTCGGCGCGGACCCGGTCCATGGCACCGGCGAGCACTGCCTCGTGCCCCGGTCTGGTCACCGCGAACTCGTCCTTGACCAGGGCGGGTTCGAGATACGGCAGGCCGTAGAAGGCGACGTCCCCGTGCGCGTCGGCCAGCACCACCGGTGTGCCGCAGGCCGCCGGCTCGGTACGCAGATGGATGCCGGCTCGGTCGATCAGCCCGGCTCCGACCCCCAGCCGGCGGGCGGAGTCGTGGTTGCCGGAGATCATCACGGTCGGCACGCCGAGCTCGGCCAGTCCGTGCAGGGCGTCGTCGAACAGCTCGACCGCGCCGAGCGGTGGCACCGCCCGGTCGTAGACGTCTCCCGACACGACCACGGCGTCCACGGCGTGCTCACGCACGGTCGTGACGAGGTGGCCGATGAAGTCGGCCTGGGCGCCGAGCATGCCGACCCGGTGGAACGACCGGCCCAGATGCCAGTCGGACGTGTGCAGCAACCTCAAGAAACCGCTCCGACCTGCACGTCTCCCCCACCTGCGCCTTCTGGACCGGTACCCGCGGGCACGCGGCGGAAGGCACCGGCGCGCACTCGGGCCGAACCGGGAGGGATCCTCCGGTCGGCGTCCACCACGCTAACGCTTTTCGGCAACCGATCCCCCACGGATCCCGGCCCGTCACACCCGCACAACAGTCAATTGTCCAATATGCCCACATCGGTGTGACAGATGACCGCCGCCGGGGTGAGCAACGAGATACGTCCCGGCACCACCGGAGCGCCGGGCGTCGGGCGCCGACACTCGGCCCTCGGCCCTCGGCCCTCGGCCCTCAGGCGTCCCCGTACGCCTCGCCGCCCAGTTCGAACCCGGCGGTGCCGGCCGTCACGTCCGCGAGCCACCCCCGGAAGGCCGGCACGTCCGCGTCCGGCAGCCCGATCTCGATGGTGACCGCCTCCCCGTACCGCACGTCCCGCACCTCCCGCCCGGTCGAGCGCAGGTCGTTCTGGACCTTGCCCGCCCGCTGGTGGTCGACGGTCACCGTGGCCACCCGGAAGCGCCGCCGGGTCAGGGTGCCGAGCGCGTCCAGGGCCTCGCCGACGGCACCTCCGTACGCCCGGATGAGGCCGCCCGCGCCGAGCTTGACGCCGCCGTAGTAGCGGGTGACGACGGCGACGACGTACCGCATGTCACGACGCAGCAGCATCTGGAGCATGGGGACCCCGGCCGTGCCGCCCGGCTCGCCGTCGTCGCTGGCCTTCTGGACGGAGGCGTCGGCTCCGATGACGTAGGCCCAGCAGTTGTGCGTGGCGTCGGCGTGCTCCTTGCGGACGGCGGCGACGAAGTCCTGGGCCTCCTGCTCGGTGGCCGCCGGAGCGAGCGCGCACAGGAAACGGGAACGGTTGACCTCGGTCTCGTGCACACCCGGGTGGGCGACGGTGCGGTACTGGTCCTGCATCCGGCCAGCCTAGACCGCGCCCGTGCGGCCGCCCGTACGGCCGTCCGGACGGCCGCTCGTGCGGTCGCCCGCGTCGCGGGTGCGGGCGACGATGTGGGGAGGTCCGCAAGACGGGAGACACCGGCATGACCGGTACGCACGTGGGGAGCACCGGCGGCGCCGGGGCCACCCCCTCGGGCCGCTCCGCGCGCACGGCCCGCTGGCGGGCCTGGCTGCTGGAGGGCCTGAGCGAGCAGACCGCGCGGCACCCCGGCCCGCACGCGAAGGCGCGGGCCGGGCAGGAGGGCCACCGGTGGTGGCGGGTGATGTGCCTGACCGGTGTCGACTACTTCTCCACGCTCGGCTACCAGCCGGGCATCGCCGCGCTCGCCGCCGGTCTGCTGTCCCCGCTCGCGACCATGGTGCTGATCGCGCTGACCCTGTTCGGCGCGCTGCCGGTCTACCGCCGGGTGGCGCGCGAGAGCCCGCACGGCGAGGGGTCGATCGCCATGCTGGAGCGGCTGCTGTCGTGGTGGTCGGGGAAGATCTTCGTGCTGGTGCTGCTGGGCTTCGCGGCGACCGACTTCATCATCACGATCACCCTGTCGGCGGCGGACGCCGCCGCGCACGTGGTGGAGAACCCGTTCGCGCCGCCGTGGCTGCGCGGCGAGAACCTGTGGATCACCCTGGTGCTGGTGGGGCTGCTGGGCGGGGTCTTCCTGAAGGGTTTCCGGGAGGCGATCGGCATCGCGGTCGCGCTGGTGGCGACGTACCTGACCCTGAATCTGGTGGTGCTCGCCGCCTCCGCGTGGGCGGTGTTCACCGGCCCGGTGCGCGTCGACGACTGGACCGACGCGCTCGGCGCGCGGCACTCCTCGCCCCTGATGATGATCGGCGTGGCGCTGCTGGTCTTCCCGAAGCTGGCCCTCGGCATGTCCGGCTTCGAGACCGGTGTGGCCGTGATGCCGCAGGTCAGGGGCGCTCCGACGGACACGTACGAGAACCCGGCGGGCCGTGTCCACGGCACCCGCAGGCTGCTCACCACGGCCGCGCTGATCATGAGCTGCTTCCTGCTGCTGTCCAGCCTGGCCACGACGATCCTCATCCCGCAGTCGGAGTTCAGGAGCGGCGGCAAGGCCAACGGCCGCGCGCTGGCCTATCTCGCGCACCAGCATCTCGGCCAGGTGTTCGGCACGGTGTACGACGTCTCCACGATCACCATCCTGTGGTTCGCGGGCGCCTCCGCGCTGGCCGGGCTGCTGAACCTCGTACCGCGCTATCTGCCGCGCTACGGCATGGCCCCCGAGTGGACGCGGGCGGTGCGTCCGCTGGTGCTGGTCTTCATGACCGCGGCGGTGCTCATCACCCTGTGGTTCGACGCGAACGTGGACCGGCAGAGCGGCGCGTACGCGACCGGTGTGCTGGTGCTGATGCTGTCGGCGGCGTTCGCCTCCACGGTCGCCGTGCACCGGCGTGGCCGCCACCGTGCCGCGCTCGGCTTCGGCGCGATCACCGCCGTGTTCGCGTACACGCTGGTGGCGAACGTCGTCGAGCGGCCGGACGGCATCAAGATCGCGACGATCTTCATCGTGGCCATCCTGGTGACCTCGTTCGTCTCGCGGGTGCACCGGGCCTTCGAACTGCGCGTCGCCGAGGTCGTCCTCGACGAGCACGCGAGGCGGATCGTCGACGGCGCGGCCCGGGCCGGCCCGCTGCGGCTGATCGCGAACGAACCGGTGGAGCACACCCGGCGGGAGTACCGGGCCAAGGAGCACGAACAGCGCGGGCACACCCCCATCCCGAAGGGCGGCCCGGTGCTGTTCCTGGAGGTGTTCGTGCGCGACTCCTCGGACTTCAGCGCCGACGTCACCGTGCGCGGCGACGAGATGCACGGCGTACGGCGGCTGCGGGCGCAGGGCCCGACGGTGCCCAACACCATCGCCGCGGTGCTGCTGGCCCTGCGCGACCGCACCGGCGAGGTGCCGCACGCCTACTTCAGCTGGACGGAGGGCAACCCCGTCAGCCATCTGGTCCGGTTCCTGGTCTTCGGCGACGGGGAGGTCGCGCCGGTCACCCGGGAGGTGCTGCGCCGCGCGGAACAGACCCCGCAGCGCAGGCCGTACGTCCATGTGGGCTGAGGCCGGTCCCTGTCGCCCCGTCGCCCCGTCGCCTGTCGCCCCGTCGCGGCGCTAGCCCAGCCGCCGTCCCCGCGGCACCGTCATCGACGTCAGCAGGGCCGAGTTCGGGGCGAGCGCCCGCCAGGTGCTCCCGTACCAGGCGAGGACCGCGATCGCCGAGGTCGGGAACTTCGCCCGGACCTCGTCGAGCGCTCCGTCGAGGCCGTCGTCGGCCAGGTCGAGGACGAGTTCCTCCAGGCCGGGATTGTGGCCGACCAGCAGCAGCGTCTCGACCTCGGGCGGTGTCTCGCGCACCACGTCCAGCAGTTCCGGCGCACCGGCCCCGTACAGCCTCGGGTCGTAGCGCACCGGCGGCGGGGTGCCCCACTCGGCGGCGGCCAGGTCCCAGGTCTGCCGGGCCCGCAGGGCGGTGGAGCACAGGGCGAGGTCGGGCAGGAAGTCGGCCTCGGCGAGGGCCCGGCCCGCGGCCGGCGCGTCCCGGCGGCCCCGCGGCGCGAGCGGCCGCCGGTGGTCGGGCACGCCCTCCGGCCAGGCGGACTTGGCGTGCCGCAGCACGACCAGGCGGCGCAGCGGGCCCGCCCCGGCGCGCGCGGTCATACCAGGGTTCCCAGGTCGCGGGTGAGCTCCAGGCCCAGCAGCCGGTCGGCGTAGGCGTACGTCTCGAAGCGGGCGCCCTCCGGCAGGTCCGGCCCGGCCTCCTCCACCCAGCGCAGGACGTTCAGGACCTCGGGCACGTCCAGGTCGTCCTCCCAGGCGGTGCGCAGCCGTACGCGCACCTGGTCGGGGACCGGCCGGGAGGGGCGGGTCGCCCAGCCGGCGACCGCGCGGCGCCAGCGCCCGAGGGTGCGCTCGGCGTCCGTCAGGGCGTCCGGTCCGAGGTGCAGGGGCGCGCCGCGCGGGTGGCCGAGCAGCGCCAGGCGCAACACGGTCGGGTCGGTGCCCTGTGGGACACCCGACCCGTCGGGGACGACGGGCGCGACCTCGACCCGGACGCCGTCGGGCACGGCGCCGCCCGTGCCCACCACGTGCAGGACCTGGGCCTCGCCCAGTCCGGTCCCGATGTCCCGCGCGTCCTCGAAGGGCCGCACCCCGAGGGCCGCGGCGCCCGCGCGCAGCTCGGCCCCCTCGCGCGGTGCGGTCAGCAGCGCCCACACCGGCGTGCCGCCGAGCTCGAGGGCGCGTACGAGAAGGTCGGTGACGAGGAGCAGGCGCAGGGCGGTGAGGTCGAACCCGGGCACGTGCGCCTCGACCCGGGTCAGGCCCCGGCGGACCGGGGCGGCGTCGACGAGTTCGCCAATACGGGCGTCGATGATGCGGAGCACTAGGTGAGCGTAGGCGCGTGGAGGCCGTCGCGCAGACAGGCTGCGCGGAATCAGGACATCGAACCGGTACCGCGGGCGGGACACGGTCGCCGGAATCCCACCGCGTACCGTGCTGTTGTCCCCGGGAGAGCTCTTTTCCCGTCTGTGTCGAGGAGGCCGCCGGTGTACGGCGACGAGGCAACGATCCGCAAGATACTCACCGGGCTCGGTGACACCTGGGCCGTGGTGGGCCTGTCCTCCAACCGCGGCCGCGCCGCGTACGGCGTCGCCGAGGTGCTCCAGCGCTTCGGCAAGCGGGTCGTGCCCGTGCACCCCAAGGCGGAGACCGTGCACGGGGAGCGCGGCTACGCGTCCCTCGCGGACATCCCCTTCGACGTGGACGTGGTCGATGTGTTCGTCAACGGCCATCTCGCCGGGGCGGTCGCCGACGAGGCGGTCGCCAAGGGGGCGCGGGCGGTCTGGTTCCAGCTCGGCGTCGTCGACGAGGAGGCGTACGACCGTACCCGGGCCGCGGGCCTGGAGATGGTGATGGACCGCTGCCCGGCGATCGAGATCCCGAGGCTGGGCTGACGGTCCGACCGCGGGTCGGTCGTGGACGGGCCGACCGAAGGTCGTTCGTGGACGGGCCGACCGCGGGTCAGTCGTGGACGGGCTGGTCGCGGAGCCTGTGGTCGGCCACGTCGAGCGCCTCGTCCAGCAGACGGCGCAGATGGCCGTCGCGGAGCGCGTAGACGACCCGGCGGCCCTCCTTGCGGGTGCTCACCAGTCCGGCGAGGCGCAGCCGTGCCAGATGCTGGCTGACGGCCGGCCGCGCCGCTCCGCAGGTCTCCGTGAGCGTGGTGACGTCCGCCTCCCCGGCCGCCAGCGCGTGCAGCAGGGTGAGGCGGGTGCGGTCGCCGAGCAGGGAAAGGATCTCGGCCGCGAGGGCGAAATGCTCCTCGCCGGGGGTACGCGGATGCCCGTGATGCGCAGGCGACAGGTGCGTGTGTGCGCTCATGCGCACATAATGGCTCCGAGGGCGGGTCGCGTCCACTCCCGCGCACCCGCGCCCGGCGCACCGGAAGGGGATCGCCGTGAGCGACCGGCACGACAAGGGACACGAGCAGGACCACGCGCACGGCCACGGTCGTGGTCATGTGCACCACGACGGGCACGGGCCCGGCCCCTCCCGCCGTCAGGGCCACGGTTCGAGCCGTCATGAGCACGCACACCCCCACCGTCGGGAGCACCCCCACGGCCACGAGTCGGCGCGTCCCGTCGGCCGGCTGCGGCACCGCCTCTCCCATCTCCTCGCCCCCCATTCCCACGAGACCGCCGACCGGCTCGACCCGGCCCTGGAAGCCTCGGCCCGGGGGCTGCGCGCGCTGTGGGTGTCGCTGGCCGTGCTCGGGACGACGGCGGCGGTGCAGGCGGTGGTCGTGGTCCTCTCCGGGTCGGTGGCGCTGCTCGGCGACACGGTGCACAACACCGCGGACGCGCTGACCGCCGTGCCGCTCGGCATCGCCTTCGTGCTGGGCCGGCGGGCCGCGACCCGCCGCTTCACCTACGGCTACGGCCGCGCGGAGGACCTGGCGGGCCTGGCGATCGTGCTGACGATCGGCGCTTCGGCGGCCTTCGCGGGGTGGACCGCGTTCGAGCGGCTGCTGTCGCCGCGGCCCGTCGAGCACGTCCCGGCGGTCGCCGTGGCCGCCCTGGTCGGCTTCGCGGGCAACGAGTGGGTGGCCCGGTACCGGATCCGGGTCGGCCGCTCGATCGGTTCGGCCGCGCTGGTCGCCGACGGACTGCACGCCCGTACCGACGGGTTCACCTCACTGGCGGTGCTGATCGGCGCCGGCGGCTCGGCGCTCGGCCGGCAGGCGGCCGACCCGGTGGTGGGGCTGGCGATCACGGCCGCGATCGCGCTGATGCTGCGGGACGCCGCGCGCGAGGTGTTCCGGCGGGTCATGGACGCCGTGGACCCGGCGCTGGTGGACCGGGCCGAGCGGGCGCTGTCGGCGGTCGAGGGGGTGCGCGGGGTCGGCGAGCTGCGGCTGCGCTGGATCGGGCACCGGCTGCGCGCCGAGGTGGCCGTGGTGGTGGACGGCGAGGCGACCGTGCGGCAGGCCCACGCGATCGCCGTGGACGCCGAGCACGCCCTGCTGCACGCCGTTCCCCGGCTCACCGCGGCCCTGGTGCACGCCGATCCCGCGCCGGTCGCGGGCCAGGCCGACCCGCATCTGGCGCTGGCCCACCACGCGCGGGTGTGACCTCAGGGCGCGCCCAGGCCCTCCAGCACGACCGCACCCGGCAGTTGGGCGAACGCCTTGCCCGGCACCAGCAGCTTGCCGCGCCTGCGTCCGCTGCCGACCAGGACGTACGGCAGGTCGACGACCGCCGGGTCCACCAGCACCGGCCAGTCGGCGGGCAGCCCGATCGGGGTGATCCCGCCGTACTCCATGCCGGTCTCCCCCGTCGCCGTGTCCATGGGTGCGAACGAGGCCTTGCGGGCGCCGAGTTGCCGGCGCACCACGCCGTTGACGTCGACGCGGGTGGTGGACAGGACCACGCACGCGGCCAGGGCGGTCCCGCCACCGCGCTTGCCCGCGACGACCACGCAGTTCGCGGACCGCTCCAGCAGGTCCCGGCCGTAGTGCTCCACGAAGACGGCGGTGTCGGCCCATCGCGGGTCGGTCTCCACGTAGAGGATCTCGTCGGCGGGGACGGTGCCGGTCCAGTGGCGTACGGCGTCGGCGACCGGGCCGGTGAGTTCGTCGAGGCAGTCGGGGGCCGGGGTGGCGTGGTCGAAGTCTCCGATGGGTGCGCGCATGGCCGCACGGTAACAGCCGTGAGGCGGCGCCCCGGGGGCGTCTCAGCGCACGGGCGGGACGGAGACCGCCATCACCATCTCCATCGGGACGTCGCCCCGGTTGCCGTACGTGTGCGGGGTGTCGGCCTCGAAGGACGCGCTCGCGCCGGTCGGGACGACGTGGTCCACGCCGTCGACGGTGAGGGTCAGCTCCCCCGCCAGGACATGGACGAGCTCGACCGTGCCGACGGGATGCGGGTCGGAGAGGCTGTCCTCCCCGGGCATCAGCCGCCAGTCCCACATCTCCAGCGGGCCCGGGGCCTCGGTGCCCGCGAGCAGCCGGTTGTAGCTGCCCGCGTCCGTGTGCCACAGCCGCACGGCCTGCTCGGCGGGGACGACGCGCACCTTCGGGCCCTGTTCGTAGTCGAGCAGGGTGGTGATGCTGATGCCGAGGGCGTCGCCGATCTTGACGACCGTGCCGATGCTGGGGTTGGTGCGGGCCTGCTCGATCTGGATGAGCATGCCGCGGCTGACGCCGGCCCGCGCGGCGAGCGCGTCCAGGGTGAAGCCGCGCTCGGTGCGCCAGCGCTTGACGTTGCGCGCCAGGGACTGGGTCAGCAGGTCGAGGTCCGACACATTCCGTCCAATATCTGGTGTGACCGGATATCCGTGGATATTCGAAGAGCACCCGGGGTTCATTATTCTGGATGACAGGGTTCACTTCACTGAACTACTGTGTGGTGCACCCGATCGTTCACCGAACTGTACTGCGAGGCACCCCGTGACAGCACTCTTCGCCCTGGCCACCAGCCTGTTGTGGGGCCTGGCCGATTTCGGCGGCGGGGTGCTGACCCGGCGGATCCCGGCGCTGACCGTCGTCGTGGTCTCCCAGGGGATCGCCGCGGTCGTGCTCGGCGCGATCGTGGTCGCCACCGGGGGCTGGAGCGAGGCCGGACCACGGCTGTGGTTCGCGTTCGCCGCCGGCCTCGTCGGCCCGGTCGCGCTGCTCTCCTTCTACAAGGCACTCGCCCTGGGCCCGATGGGAGTCGTCTCCCCGCTGGCCACCCTGAGCGTCGCCGTCCCCGTCGGCGTGGGACTCTTCCTCGGCGAGCGTCCCGGCCTGACCCAGGCCGCGGGGATCGCCGTCGCCGTCACCGGTGTCGTGCTCGCGGGGGGTCCGCAGCTCAGGGGCGCCGGTGTGCAGCGCCGGGCGATCCTGCTGACGCTGATCGCCGCGCTCGGCTTCGGCACGGTCTTCGCGCTGATCGCCGAGGCGTCGGCCACGGTCACCGGCCTGTTCCTGGCGTTGTTCGTGCAGCGGCTGACGAACGTGGCGGTGGGCGGCGCAGCGCTGTACGCCTCCGTGCGCCGCGGCGGCCCCGCCCTGCCGGCGGGCGGCTTCCCCTGGGCCTCGCTCCCGGCGCTCGCCTTCGTCGGCCTCGCCGACGTCGCGGCCAACGGCACGTACTCCGTCGCCGCCCAGCACGGGCCGGTCACGGTCGCCGCCGTGCTCGCCTCGCTCTACCCCGTGGTCACGGCGCTGGCCGCGCGCGGCTTCCTCAGCGAACGGCTGCGCGCGGTCCAGGCGGCGGGCGCGGGCCTGGCCCTGGTGGGCACGCTGCTGCTGGCGACCGGCTGAGCCGACCGGCCCGGTGTCGCGGGGCGCGCCGGCCGGCCCTGAGGGCCTCAGGGCTCCAGCCGGGCCAGCCTCGCCACCGTCTCCTCGTCGAGCTCCGACAGCGCCACCAACTGGTCGGAGGTGACCCCGTCCGGGACCGGCACCGGCGCGGGGGTGCGCAGCGGCGGCTGCCAGCCCTCGTCCGGCGTCCAGCGGCGTACGACCCGGGCGGGCGCCCCGGCCACCACGGCGTGGTCGGGCACGGTCCCCCGGACGACCGCGCCCGCGGCCACCACGACGTTGCGTCCGATCCGGGCACCGGGCAGGATCACCGCCCCGGTGCCTATCCAGCAGCCCGGACCGATCTCCACCGGCTCCATCCGCGGCCACTGCTTGCCGATGGGCTCGTGCGGGTCGTCGTAGGAGTGGTTCGTGGAGGTGACGTAGACGTACGGCCCGAAGTAGCAGTCGCTGCCGATGGTGACCGTCGTGTCGGCGATGACATGGCTGCCGCGGCCGAGCACGACCCCGTCGCCGATGCGCAGGATCGGGTCCGGACCCAGATCGAGGTCGGGCATCAGACCCGCGGTGAGGGTGACCTGTTCGGCGACGATGCAGTGGGAGCCGAGATGGATCCACGGCTCGCCGAACACGGTGCCGAGCGGGAAGGCGAGCCGGGTGGCCGGTCCGATCGAACCGAAGCGGAAGCGCCCCGGGTGTTCGGCGCTGACGGAGCCCGCGCGCTGCACCCAGGCCCAGCCCGCGTGGACGGCCCGCTGCGCGGCGCGGCGCCACCAGGATGAGAACGTGTTCTTGCTCTTCGGCACCCGCTCACCGTAGTCGGCGCCTGCCGTGGCCACGCCTTCCGCGCCCTGTGATCTTCACCCCACCCGGTGGCGTACGGTGCCGGTGTACGACGGACACGAGGAGACGGCGATGACGCACAGGGCGCTGATCACAGGCATCGGCGGCAGGGAACCGAGGGTGGACGCGGAGGCCTTCACGGCCCCCACCTCCACGGTGATCGGCGACGTGACGCTGGGGGCCGGGGCGAGCGTCTGGTACGGGGCGGTGCTGCGCGGCGACGTGGAGCGGATCTCGGTCGGCGCGAGCAGCAACATCCAGGACAACTGCACCCTGCACGCCGACCCCGGCTTCCCCGTGACGGTGGGCGAGCGGGTCTCCGTCGGGCACAACGCCGTCGTGCACGGGGCGACGGTCGGCGACGACTGTCTGATCGGCATGGGGGCGACGGTGCTGAACGGCGCGGTGATCGGCGCCGGCTCGCTGGTCGCGGCGCAGGCCCTGGTGCCGCAGGGGATGCAGGTGCCGCCGGGCTCCCTGGTCGCGGGCGTCCCCGCGAAGGTCCGGCGGGAGCTGACCGAGGAGGAGCGGCAGGGGATCACCCTGAACGGCACGATGTACGCGGAACTGGCCAAGGCCCACCGCGAGGTGCACGAAGACTGAGCCGCGCAGCCGACCTGCTCCGACGGCAGTCAGATGCTCACGGCGGCCGGGTGATCACAGCGGTCGTTCCGGCCGCCTATTCGGCGGCCGGAACGACCTCTCGCTCGTCCGCCGCCTGCTGCTGCGCCGTCTTCTTCGCCCGGCGCTTGAGCACCAGCATCGACGTCACTCCGACGAGCACGGCCGCCGCCAGTCCCAGGTACGAGAACCGCTTCAGCCAGTCCTCGGCGACGAGCCCGACGTAGTAGACGACCGCGGTCGTGCCGCCCGCCCAGGCGATCCCGCCGAGCACGTTGGCGACGAGGAACTTCCAGTACGGCATCCGCAGCACGCCCGCGAGCGGGCCGGCGAAGATGCGCAGCAGGGCGACGAAGCGGCCGAAGAAGACGGCCCACATGCCCCACTTCTCGAAGGACCGCTCGGCGGTGGCGATGTGCGCCTCGCCGAAGTGCCTGGGGAACTTGTTGCCGAGCCAGGCCAGCAGGGGCCGTCCGCCCTTGCGGCCGATGGCGTAGCCGATGGAGTCGCCGATCACCGCACCGGCGACCGCGCAGGCGCCGAGCACGACGGGGTTGACTCCCCCGTGCTGCGAGGACAGCAGGGCCGCCGACACCAGGACGATCTCGCCCGGCAGCGGGATGCCCAGGCTCTCCACTCCGATGACCAGGGCCACCACGGCGTAGACGGCGCCGGCGGGCACCGTGTCGAGCCATTCCTGGACGTGCACCGCGGCTTCCTCCCGTTGTGTCCCGTGTCTCCCGGCGCGCGCCGGGAAGGGCGCACGCCGGGAAGCCTACCGGGTCACCCGAAGGGGCAGGTGTTCAGCCGTTGGGGCGCAGGGTCCACAGGACCGTCATCTCCGTGGTCACGGCGCCGTCCTCGCGCTGGATGGCGACGGAGACGGGGAACTCCGGGCGCTTGCCCTCGTCGAGCTCGGCGACGACCTCCGCGATCGGGCGGCCGAGCGTGGCCGTGGCCCGCACCGGGCCGAGCGCGATCTTCTTGAAGGCGATCTGGGCGTTGACCGGCAGCGGCACGGCACGGTCGAGCTGGTCGCCGAAGGCGGCCAGGACGATCGCGCCGCTGGCCGACTCACCGAGGGTGAACATCGCCCCGGCGTGCGGCCCGCCGACGTGGTTGCGGTACTCGCTCTGGTCGGGGAGGGCGAGGACGGCCCGCTCCGGGGTGGTCTCCAGGTACTCCAGGTTCAGGGTCCGAACCATGGGCACCGTGGCGGCGAGCATCTCGCCGATCGACATCTGGTCTGCGCTCATGAACCAGATGTTACCCACGAGTAGTCTCCGCTGACCAGATCCGGGGCCGGGACAGGGCTCCGCCATCGGTACGTGCCTGACAAAGGGCGGTGACCGATTCGTGTCCCGGGCGGCACTAGGGTTGCTCGCCATGTGGCCAGGACAGCAGCCGCCCGGGGGCGAGCAGAACCCGCAGGGACAGAACCCGCAGGGACAGAACAACCCGTACCAGCAGCCGGGGTACCAGCAGCCGAATCCGTATCAGCAGCCCGGCTATCAGCAGCCCAACCCGTATGAGCAGCAGCCCCAGTGGGGCACGCCCATACCCGCCGGCGCGCCCCAGCCGCAGCCGGGCGGCGACGGTGGCGGCGGCAACCGGACCAAGCTGGTCGCGATCGTGGCGGCGACGGCCGTGGTCGTGGCGGCCGGCGTCACCGGATATCTGGTCCTGGGCAAGGACAAGGACGAGGTCGAGGTCTACGGCAAGGACAAGAAGCCGAGCGCCTCCACGTCCGCGAACCCGGGCGACCCGAGCGCCACGGCGTCCGGCGCGGACGACAATCCGCGCGGCAACGAGACCGAGAAGCCGACGGTCGCGGGCTGGAAGGTCGTCGTGAACCCCAAGTGGGGCATCGCCTTCGACGTGCCGGCCGACTGGGAGGTCCAGTCCCCCGGTCTGAGCATCGGCTTCGAGGAGGACAACTCGGACGACGCCAAGCCGATCATCATCATGTCCGGGACGGCCGAGTACCAGTCCAAGTGGTGCACGTCCGACGACGACAAGGACGGCCGGACCGAGGACACCCCGCTGGCCGTGGTGGGCACCAAGGGCGGCGGCGGAGCCAAGAGCACCGACGAGGTGGCGGTCAACACCCCGGCGTGGTGGGTGTACGGCGGCTACACCCAGCCGGACAAGAAGTCGATCACGTTCGACAAGAAGGCCACGCCCTACACGACCGCCTCGGGCGTCAAGGGCAGTTACGCCTGGGCGCAGTCCGCCAGGACGCCCCAGAAGGGCAAGTGCGCCAGCGACGGCAAGGCGATCACGTTCGGGTTCAAGAACTCCGCCGACGACTTCGTCTCCTGGAACCTGTACGGGGCCACGGGCGTCGACAAGGAGGTCCCGAAGGCGACCGTCATGAAGATCCTCAGCACGGTCCGGCTGCACGGCGACCCGACCCGCAGCTGACCGGCAACGCCCGGCGGCGGTACCGGTGTTCCAGGCACACGGCCGACGGGTGACCTCACGGCGCCTGCCCGCGCCCGGGGTTCGCCCGCCGGGCCGGGCAACGCCGTCCGGCCGTACGGCTACTCGTCGTCCGCGTCACCCTCCCCGCGGGTACGGCCGACCTCCGGGCCGGCGCCCTCCTGGGCACGCAGGTGCAGGACGTCGCCGATGAACAGGTCGTACACCAGCACTCCGATCACACCGCCGACCAGCGGGCCGACGATCGGAATCCAGAAGTAGTTGCTGAACGACCCCGCCGATGTCCCCGGCATCGCCAGGTCTCCCCACCCCGCGGCCCAGGTGAACAGGCGGGGGCCGAGGTCACGGGCCGGGTTGATGGCGTATCCGGCGTTCGCCCCGTAGGACATGCCGATCGCCGCGACGACGAATCCGATGACCAGCGGGCCGAGATTCGCTTTCACGGCGGTGTTGCGCAGATCGACCACGGCGACGATCAGCATCACCAGGAATGCCGTGCCCACGATCTGGTCGATCAGCGGCCCCCAGATTCCGCCGTGGAAATACGGCGCGGGGAACGTTGCGAAGATGGAGAACGACGCGAGCGTATGCCCGTTGGTCTTCGGGGCCTTCATGGCGGCGTCGAAGGTGTTGATCGCGTCGTGGTAGACCCCGTAGACGAGTGCGGCCCCCGTGAACGCGCCGATCAGTTGCGACAGCATGTACGGCGCGACCTTGACCCAGGCGAACTTGCGCCGCACCGCGAACGCCAGGGTCACCGCCGGATTGAGGTGCGCCCCGCTCACCCCGCCGGCCACGTACACCCCGAAGACGACGGCGAACGCCCAGCCCCAGCCGATCAGCAGCCAGTCCCCGGCTCCCCAGAAGAACGTCGTCGGCCCCGACGTACGGCCCGATCCCGGCAGCGCCGCGACCGTCATGGCCACCACGCCGGATCCGAAGGCGATGAGGACGAACGTCCCCAGGAACTCGGCCAGGCATTCGCCCAACAGGCCTTCCCGCCGTCTGAGCCGGGAGGGCTTGATCAGCGGCGAGATCTCCGCAGCCATGGTTCCTCCAAGACCGTCGTCAAGACCGTCATCCGAGGCGCCGAAAGACGCTGGACCCCCACCCTCCGATGGACGTCATACTACCGTCGCCAGGACTTCCGGGCGCGACGGCGGCATTTCCGTACCCCGGCCCGACATGCGAATGCGGTGGGAAAAGCGGTGGGGTACCAACCCTGTTCCGCGCACCTCCATTTGCGCACCGGACTGTTCTGTGCGTTTCTTTTCTCCGCCGGTCGTCCGGCGTTCAGCCGATACCGAAAGCGCCGTCGGGAGGCACCGGCGAAGGTACGGCGTCCTCGTCCCGTACCGGGCGCGCGTCGCCCATGAAGTCGCGCAGCGCCGCCCCGTGCTCGACGCGCGCCGGGAAGGCGTCGGCGGCGGTCCGGCGGGCCAGGGCGGCGGTGTCGAGCGGGTGCCGCGCGGCGACGAGCACCGCGTTCCCGAAGCGGCGGCCGCGCAGCACGCCCGGCTCGGCGATCAGCACGAGTTCCGGGAACACCGCCGCGAAAGTGGCGAGTTGGGAGCGCAGGAAGGCGAACGGGGCGGCGTCGGCGAGGTTGGCGAGGTAGACACCGCCGTCGCGCAGGACCCGTCCGGCCTCACGGGCGTAGCCGAGGGACGTGAGGTGCGCGGGGACGCGGGAGCCGCCGAAGACGTCGGCGACCAGCACGTCGGCCGAGTCGTCGGGGGCGGCCTCCAGCCAGCGGCGGGCGTCGGCGGCGTGCGGGGTGACGCCCGCGCCGTCCGGGAGCGGGAGGTGCTCGGCGACCAGGTCCAGCAGGCCCCGGTCGGCCTCGACGACGTCCTGCCGGGATCCGGGCCTGGTCGCCGCCAGGTAGCGGGGCAGGGTGAACGCGCCGCCGCCGAGGTGCAGCGCGTCCAGCGGACGCCCGGCCCGGGTGACGGTGTCCAGGACGTGCCCGAGCCGGCGCGCGTACTCGAACTCCAGGTGCGTCGGCTCGTCCAGGTCGACGTACGACTGCGGTGCCCCGTCGACGGTCAGCAGCCAGGCCCGCTCCCGGTCGACGTCGGGCATCAGCTTGGCGAACCCGTGATCGACGGCTCGGCTTACGGGTATGGGCTCGTTCACCGTCCCATTGTGCCCGCGCCGCCGGCCCCGACCGGCCCGCACCGACCCCGGCCGTCGTCCGGCCGCCCCGGCCGTCGTCTGCCCTCACCAGGACGGCCGACTCATGCCCGGCCCCGCGGGGCCGTCCGCACGGAGGCGTGCCGGACCCGGGCACGGGGACCCTCTCGGTCCCCGTGCCCGGACGGCGCGCCGTCACCCGACGGCGGTCACGCTCCCCGCGCCGACCGTCCGGCCGCCCTCGCGGATGGCGAAGCCGAGCCCCGGCTCCAGCGGTACCTCGCGTCCCAGCTCGACGGTCATCGTGACCGTGTCGCCGGGACGGGCGACCGCGACCTCGCCGAGGTCGACGTCGCCGACCACGTCCGCGGTACGGATGTAGAACTGCGGCCGGTAGCCGGTCGACACCGGGGTGGTGCGGCCGCCCTCGCGCCCCGACAGCACGTACACCCGCGCCGTGAAGCGACGCCGGGGCACGACGCTGCCGGGCGCCGCGACGACGTGCCCGCGCCGGACGGCGTCCCGTGGCACCCCGCGCAGCAGCAGCGCGACGTTGTCGCCGGCCTGCGCCTCGGCCATGGGCTTGCCGAAGGTCTCCACGCCGGTGACGACGCTCTCGACACCGGCGCCGAGCACCTCGACCCGGTCACCGACGTGGATCGTGCCGCGTTCGACGGCACCGGTGACCACCGTCCCGCGGCCGGTGATGGTGAGCACGTTCTCCACCGGCAGCAGGAACGGCGCGTCCACGTACCGCTCCGGCATGGGCACATAGGTGTCCACCGCGTCGAGCAGCGCCTCGATCGACGCGGTCCAGCGCGGGTCGCCCTCCAGCGCGCCGAGTCCGGAGACCCGTACGACGGGGACGGCGTCGCCGCCGTAGCCCTGCGCGGTGAGCAGTTCGCGGACCTCCAGCTCGACCAGGTCGGCGAGCTCCTCGTCGGCCCGGTCGGCCATGGTCAGCGCGACGACCACATGGTCGACGCCCACCTGACGGGCGAGCAGCACGTGCTCGGCGGTCTGCGGCATGATCCCGTCGAGCGCGGAGACGACGAGGATCGCCCCGTCGAGCTGCGCGGCCCCGGTGACCATGTTCTTGACGTAGTCGGCGTGGCCCGGCATGTCCACGTGCGCGTAGTGCCGGGTGTCGGTCTCGTACTCGACGTGCGCGATGTTGATGGTGATGCCGCGGGCGGCCTCCTCCGGCGCCCGGTCGATGCGGTCGAACGGGACGAAGGTGCCGGTCCCGCGGTCGGCGAGGACCTTGGTGATGGCGGCGGTCAGGGTGGTCTTGCCGTGGTCGACGTGACCCATGGTGCCGATGTTCAGATGCGGTTTGGTGCGCACGTATGCCGTCTTGGGCATGGCGGTACCTGGAAGCCTCTCAGTGGACCGAGCGAAGGTCCCGGCGCGGTGGGCGCGGCGGGACGGGGACCCCGAGGGACTGGCCGACCCTCCCCCTGCGGGGTCCGCCGGAATGTCCGGAGAGGGTCAGCTTCGGGCGCCGTCGACTGCTGCGACGAACACGGGGACGGCAGCCTTCGGCGCATCCGCGACCGCGGATGCTGCGAGGTGGAAGGCGTACCGGAACATGACGCCGATCCTCGCCGACGCGTCCCCGCACGTCGAATGGTTTTCCGACCGGCACCTCGCGCGCGGTTCGTGGTTCACCGGCCCGCATCCGGTCCGAAGCCCGTGCTTCACCGGCCCGTATCCCGTCCGAAGCGCCCGGTTCACCGGCCGCCGCGCACGCGAGGCCCGCCCTCTGCCCGCACGCGTGCGTGGCGGCGGTCTTCTCCAGGGCCGTACGGCGATCACACGCGTCCGTCGGTTACTGTCACCGAATGCTCGATGCCACCACCCGCTCTGGGGGCACCGCCACGGCCACTCCCCGGGCCGCCGCCACGGAGCTCGCCCTCGCCGTGCCCCTGCCCACGCCCGTCGGCTTCACCACACGCTGCACGAGAGCGCTGCTCTCGCCGTGGTCCCGGTTCGGCCTGCTCGTCGTGCTGCTCGCTGCGGCCGCGTCGAGTGTGCTGCTCTTCGAGCCACAGAAGCTGCTGGCCCACGGCTGGCCGCCGCACGCCGGGGGCGCCACCGCGGCCCTGGTGTTCGCGGTGGCGTACGGGCTGTGCACGGTGGCGTTCGTGCCCCGGCCGCTGCTGAACCTGGCGGCGGGCGCGCTGTTCGGCTCGCAGCTCGGTACCGCCTCGACGCTGGCGGGCACCGTGCTCGGCGCCGGGCTCGCCTTCGGGCTGGGCCGGACCCTCGGGCAGGGCGCGCTGCGTCCGCTGCTGCGGGGCCGCTGGCTGAAGGCCGCGGACGGCCAGCTCAGCCGGCACGGCTTCCGCTCGATGATGGCGGCCCGGCTGTTCCCGGGGGTGCCGTTCTGGGCGGCGAACTACTGCGCGGCCGTGTCCCGCATGGGCTGGCTGCCGTTCCTGCTCGCGACGGCGCTCGGCTCGATTCCCAACACCGCCGCGTACGTCGTCGCGGGGGCCCGCGCCTCGGCGCCGACGTCCCCCGCGTTCCTCGTCGCGATGGCCGCCATCACCGTACCGGCGCTGGCGGGCGCGGTGGTGGCCTGGCGCAAGCGCCACCACCTGCGGTCGAGTTGACGGCCCGCCACACCGCCGCCCGGGATCAGGGCGCCGGCGTGGCCGCCCGCCCGGTGAGTCGTCCGGAAGGCGTGGCGGGCGCCGCGTAGCAGTGCACGTCCACCCGCCGGTTTGGCCCCCACCGCTGCTCGACCGTGGCCAGCCGCTCCCAGCCCAGCCGCTCGTACAGGGCGGTCGCGGCGGTGTCGGAGGCCACGACGTCGAGCACCGGATGCAGCCCGTGCCGCCGGGCGTCCCGTACGGCCCGGCCGACGAGCAGACCTCCGACGCCGTGTCCCCGCGCTCCGGCCGCGACGAAGAGCCGGCCGACGACGACGGCCGACTCCACGGGCAGACCGGTGCGTCCGCTCCACACCACGGGGGCGACGTCGCCCGTCGCGGCCCGGGACAGGCCGACGTGTCCGACCGGACGGCCGTCCGCCCCGGCCTCGGCCACCCAGGCCCCGAGCGCGGACGCCGGGGTGAGCCATGTCCCGGGCCGTTCGGGCCAGTTCACGGGATAGCCGTCGCGACGGTGGACCTCGGCGAGGATCCGTACGCAGTCCGCCAGGTCGTCCTCGGTCCGCTCCCGGACCGTCACGACGGGCGACGCGCCGGCCGGGCCCGCGGGTGGTCCGGCAGCCTCGCGCCCCGGCGGTCCGGCCTCGCTTCCCGCAGCCGCCCGGTTCACCCGTGGGCCTCCCGGAACTCGTACACGTCCAGCCGTCCGCACATCCCGAACCTCCCGCGCTCCAAGGGCTGTTCGGATCGTACGACGGCCCCGCCGAGATGCGCGGGATCGCCCCGCTCCAGACGGTCGAGCTGTTCCCCCGTCGCCCTCGCGGCGGCCTCGGCGCCGCGCCGCCAGCGCTCGCGCCACTCGGCGACCTTCGGACGCACCAGCGCGCAGGCGGCCAGGTGGAAGGCGGCCAGCGCCTCGGGGCCTTCGGCGTCCCGCAGCGCCCGGTAGCCCGTCAGGGCGAGGTCCCGGCGGGCACGGGCGATCCGCTCCCGTTCGGCCTCGGGCGCGTCGGCGGGGATCGTCGTGGCGGCGGCGTACGTCCCCGGGTCGGCCAGGTACGGCGGCGGCAGGGTGAGCACCGCGTCGCCCGCCTCCGGCAGCCCGCCGTTCTGCATCAGGACGGTGATGCGCAGGTCGTCCTCGTTGACCAGCCGGTGGATCGTGCCGGGGGTGAACCAGGCGACGGTGCCCGGCGTGAGCGGCGTGACCTCGTACCCGGACACGGTGAGCGTCTGCACTGCGCCCCGGCCGCCGGTGACCACGTAGCCCTCCGAACAGGCCAGGTGCATATGGGGTGTTCCGCCGCACACGCCGTCGGCCGCCGGCCAGTCGTACACCGACAGCCGGGACAGGCCGACCCCGCCCGGCGGCCCGGCGAACCGCGCCGGGCTCACCACGGGTGCGCCTCCAGGTATCCGGCGATCTCCTCCCGCGCCCAGGCCCCGTCGGCCACCACGACCCGGTAACGGCGGGTGAGGGTGGCTCCGGGGGCGAGCGCGAGCTCGTCGTGGAAGGCCCAGGACGGGGCGACGGCGGCGAAGGGGTCGTTGCGCACGAACCAGTGGGCGGGGTGGGTGTCCCTGGCTCCGGCGTGGTCGTTCTCGGGAGCGTGCGCGAAGACCAGGGTCGCGTGACCGTCCGTGCCGTCGTGCTCTCCGCACAGCGCGAGCCAGGGTGACTGACTTCCCATCAACTTCGGCCCCGTGCCGTCGGGTCCGATGACGAGTCCGTCCCGGAAGGCGCGCGGGCCGCGCCAGAACAGTCCCGTGTAGCCGGCCATCTCGCGCCCGGCGGTGGTCGGGCTGCCGAACAGCAGCGGCTCCTCACGCCGGTTGGTGACGGCGGTCGTCCAGGTCAGCGCCCAGGAACCGGCGGCCGGGTCCACGTCGTGGATCTCCACGCGACGTTGTTCCTCGGCCCACAGCTCCCCGCCGTACGGGTGCCAGGTGAGCCGTTCGGCGATGACGGCGCGGTCACCGTCGGCGCCGACCTCGTCGAAGGCGACGTGCGCCATCGAGCCGACCCGCTCGGGGAGTTCGAGGTACCCCTGTCCGTGGACGTAGGTGTTGCCGCCCCACAGGTTCGCCCCGGACAGATGGGAGGCGGTGAGCGACAGGCCCTTGTGCCAGCGGTGGTCGTTCGGCCGGTAGCCGGTGACGACGTCCCCGGCCAGGGTGCGCAACGGGTGGATGTACGGCTTGGGCGCCTCCCAGGCCGCCTCCGGCCGGTAGACGTAGGCGAGCAGTTCGACGCCCGTGGCGGTCTCGGTCACCGTGATGCGATCACCGTGCGCGTGGACGACGCGCAGCCCGGTCGTCATGCGGACACCTCCTCGTCCGTGGGGACCCCGGGGACGGCGGTCGCGGGCGCCCAGCCGGGCACACCCCCGTGCAGCGCGGTGTAGAACGGGTCGCCGGGACCGATCTCGCCCCGCCGTACCGTGACGTCGGTGAACGCCGACTTGTACAGCGCGCTGATCAGTTCCAGGCCGGTACGCGCCTCCTCGCCGCTGCTGCGCGGCCGCCGCCCGGCCTGCATGCTCGACACCAGTTCACGCAGTTGCTCCAGGTGCGAACTGGGCACGTCGGCGCCGAAGTCCCGCCAGGCGGCGGCCTCGTCGTCCGGCACGTGCGAGGCCGGGGTCACGCGCCAGTTCGCGTTGCCGTGCCCGTAGAGGTGGGTGAGCTCGACGGTGGCGTGCTCGCAGTCGATGCGGATGCGGCTGACCTCGTCGGGGCTGAGGACGCTGTTGACGACGGTCGCCAGGGCCCCGTTCTCGAAGCGGACCAGCGCCGTCGAGACGTCCTCCGTCTCCACGTCGTGCACCAGCCGCCCCGCCATGGCCCGCACCTCGCTCCACGGTCCGAGCAGATCGAGCAGCAGGTCCATCTGGTGGATCCCGTGCCCCATGGCGGGGCCGCCGCCCTCGGTGTCCCAGCGGCCCCGCCAGGGCACGGCGTAGTAGGCGGCGTCGCGGTACCAGGTGGTCTGGCAGTGCGCCACGAGCGGCCGCCCCATGGCCCGCTCGGCGAGCAGCCGACGGACATGGCGGGAGCCGGAGCCGAAGCGGTGCTGGAAGACGATGGAGGCGTACGGACCGCTTTCGTCGCCCGCCGCGGCCTCGACCGCGTCGAAGTCGGCGAGCGTCGGTACCGGCGGCTTCTCGCACCACACCCACGCCCCGGCGCGCAGCGCGGCCACCGTCTGCTCACGGTGCAGGGTGGGCGGGGTGCAGATGGTGACCAGGTCGGGCCGCTGCTCCCGCAGCATCCGCTCCAGGTCGGTGTAGGCGTGCGGGATCCCGCCCGAGGCGCAGAACTCGCGGACGGCGACGGGGTCGACGTCGACGGCGGCGACGACCTCCGTCCGGCCCTCCTCGGCGAGCCGGGCGAGCGCGGGCAGATGGCTCCCGCGCGCGATCGCCCCGGTGCCGACGACGGCGGCGCGGACGGGGCGGCCGTCGAACGGGGCGGAGCGGGCCCGGGACGTCCCGGGCCCGGCGGCGGACACGGGCGCGGACGTTCCAGGGCGGGCGACGGATGGCGGCGCGGGCGTCCCGGGGCGGGCGGCAGGCGTGGACATGGGTGTGATCAGCACTCCTCCGAAGCGGCGAACAGGACGGCGGGCACGGCGGTGACCCTGGCGGTGAGCACGGCCGCGCGCACGACGGTAAGCGCTTTCCCTCCCGGCAACGTATGCGGCGGCGCCATGGCCGGTCAACACCCCGAAGCGGCTGCTCACCGGCTGTGTTCGAAACCCCTGTGGCGGGCCTGTCACCCGGGGACGCTACGCTGCATCACGGCGCACGTGATCAACGCGCGCGACGGAACGCGTGTCCGTGCCCCCGCACGGCGGACCGGGCGGACCCGGCGGACCCTCGCCCCTTTCCGCATCGGCACTTGGACTTCCTCACTTCATGTCTTGGTTCGAATCCCTCGTCCTCGGCCTCGTCCAGGGGCTGACCGAGTTCCTCCCCGTGTCCTCCAGCGCGCACCTGCGGCTCACCGCCGCCTTCTCGGGCTGGAAGGACCCGGGAGCGGCGTTCACCGCGATCACCCAGATCGGCACCGAGGCCGCCGTGCTGATCTACTTCCGCAAGGACATCGGCAGGATCCTCTCCGCGTGGTGCCGCTCGCTCTTCGACAAGGCGATGCGCAGCGACCACGACGCGCAGATGGGGTGGCTGGTGATCGTCGGCTCGATCCCGATCGGCGTGCTCGGCCTGACGCTCAAGGACCAGATCGAGGGACCGTTCCGCGATCTGCGGGTCACGGCGACCATGCTGATCGTCGTCGGCATCGTCATAGGCATCGCCGACCGCCTCGCGGACCGCGACGAGAAGGGCGGTCGGCACCGGGCGCCCAAGCAGCGCAAGGCGCTCGAGGACCTCGGCGTGAAGGACGGCCTGATCTACGGCTTCTGCCAGGCCTGCGCCCTCGTGCCCGGCGTCTCCCGGTCCGGCGCCACCATCAGCGGCGGCCTGTTCATGGGCTACAAGCGCGAGGCGGCGGCCCGTTACTCCTTCCTGCTCGCCATGCCGGCGGTACTCGCGTCGGGCCTCTTCGAGACCAAGGACGCGCTGGAGAGCGACCATGTGCTGTGGGGGCCGACGCTGTTCGCGACGGTGATCGCGTTCGCGTCCGGCTACGCGGTCATCGCATGGTTCATGAAGTTCATCTCCACCAAGTCCTTCATGCCGTTCGTCTACTACCGCGTCGCCCTCGGCATCGTCGTCATCGGCCTGGTGGCCGCGGGCGTGCTGAGCCCGCACGCGGCGGAGTCCGCGGGCTGACACCCGCGCACGACGGCGCCCGCGGAACGCCGACAGGGCTCTCCCTCGCCGAAATTCACGGAGGGGGAGCCCGCGACCGTCCGCCGTGACCGGCCCGTCCACTGCCGCACCCCGCGAACTCCCGTCCCGTGCAGGGCCGTTCGCCCCGACCGTCCCGCCGCCACCGCGGGTCGGCGGTCCCGCGCCCGTGACCTACGGCATACGATCTGTGTAGTGACCCGGTAGCGCACTGTCAGTACTTGCCCCTAGGCTGACCCCCATGTCCCCCGAATCCGTGACCCCTGGTTCCGTGCGTGGCGCCGCCGAGGTGAACGAGCAGATCCGGGCGCTCTGGATGCGCGCGGGCGGCTCGCTGTCGCCCCAGGAGCGGACGGAGTACGAGCTGCTGGTGGCCGAGTGGGCCGCGGCGATCCGCGGCGAGGTAGTGAAGGCGGCCTGAGCCGCACCACCCCCGCTCTCCGTCCGGCGGCACCTGGGGAGGTCGCCGCCGGACGGACATCTCCTTCCGGGTTCACACACACGCCACCCCCGCCCCCTCCTTGATCGCCACTCCCGGCCTCCCCAATACGCGGCGATATTCCGACCGGAGCGCAAAATGGACACATGGGTCTTCGGCGCGCCTCGGTGGACCACCTCCTCGAGCAGCCACTGAGCCGTGGACTGGTGGCGATTCCTCTCGGACTGATCGTGGCGATCACCGTGGTGGATCTCCAGGTCCCCCAGGACGTCCACCTGGGCCCCCTGCTGGTCATCGCCCCCGCGCTCACCGCCTCGCTGGGCGGCACCGTCATGACCGCGCTGGCCGGGGCCCTGGCCATCACGGCCCAGTCGCTGATCGCCGTGTTCCACGGCGGACTGACCACGCCCAACCACCTGGCCCAGATCGCCGCGCTGACCCTGCTCTCCGGGCTCACGGTCTTCCTGCGCCACATCCAGGAGCGCAGGGAGCGATCGCTGGGCCTGGCGCGGTCCGTGGCCGAGACGGCACAGCGCGTGCTGCTGCGGCCACCGCCGCGGCGGGTCGGACCGCTGCGGGTGGCCTGGCTGTACCTGTCCGCCGAGGACGAGACGCAGATCGGAGGTGATCTCTTCGCCGTCGCCCGTGCCGACCGGGCCGCCACCCGTGTGATCATCGGTGACGTCCGGGGCAAGGGCCTCGGCGCCATCGCCGAGGCCTCCCTGGTCCTGGGCGCGTTCCGCGAGGGCGCGCACCGGTACGACACCCTGCCCGGACTGGCCGGCGCGGTCGAGGACAGCGTCCACCGGAACCTGGCGGAGGTGGTGGAAACCGAGCAGGAACTCGGCGAGCACTTCATCACCGCCCTCATGCTCGACATCCCCGACGACACCGCCCGGTCCGAGATGATCAACTTCGGGCATCCGGCCCCCCTGCGGGTACGCGGCCGACGGGTCACCGCCCTGTCCGTCCGGCAGCCCGTACCGCCGTTGGGCCTGTGCGAACCCGCCGGTTCGGCCCGCTCCGCCGAGACCTTCGCCGTCGAGGGCGGCGACCTGCTCGTGCTCTACACGGACGGGGTCGTCGAGGCCCGGTCGCCGGGCGGGGCCTTCTATCCGCTCGCGGACCGGATCACCTCGTTCCTGCCCGTGAGCGGCCCCGACGCCCTGTTGCGGCACATCCACCACGACCTGCTCCGCCACGTCGGAGGCAGCCCCGGCGACGACGTCGCCGTACTGGTGATCGAGCGCACCCGCTCCCGGCACTTCCCCCGGCCGCAGCCGGCCGTCCACCTCGACGGTCACCCCGACCGGCCGGCCGAGTCCTGACCGGGCGCCGCACCGCCGGCCCGGCCGGGCCGTGTCGCCCTGCCCCGCTCACCGAGCCGTCCATTAAGGTCACATCACCAAAAAGGTGACGACCGTTACGGAGGACAGAACGGCGGAGATCAATCGCGAGCGCGTCACCAGGACCCTGACGTTCTGGCTGCGCCCCTCCTTCGCACTGCGCGTCGTCAACAGGTTCCAGAAGATCGTGGGCTTCGACCGCGCGATGGCCCTGGCCTCCAGCGCGCTCACCGCGGTCATCCCGCTCGCGATCCTGAGCAGCGCCGTGCTGAACAGCGCCACGGACCACGCCGCCGCGGAACGGATCATCAGCCGTTACGGCCTCACCGGAGCGGGCGCCACCTCCGTCCGGTCGCTCTTCACCCCCGCCGAGGACGACGTCACGAGCACGGGCGTCTTCGGGGTGGTGTTCCTGACGATCTCCGCGCTGAGCTTCGCGCGGGCCTCGCAGCGGCTGTTCGAACAGACCTGGCAGCTGAAGCCGCTCAGTGTCCGCAACACGCGCAACGGCCTGGGGTGGATCATCTCGCTGGGTGCCTACATGGCCGTCTCCGGATGGCTGCACGCGGTCCTCGGCGGCGGACGTCTGGAACTGGCGGCGGCGGTGTGCGAGGTGCCGCTGACCGCCGCCTTCCTCCTGTGGAGCGGCCGACTGCTGTCCGCGAAGCGGATCGGCTGGGCCGACCTGCTGCCCTTCGGGACCACCGCGGCCGTCCTGACGGCCGTCTACTCCGTGGGCGCGGCCGTGTATCTGCCGCGCCTGTTCAACTCCTACGCCTCGCGCTACGGGGCGATCGGCGCCGTCTTCGCGATGATCTCCGCGCTCTTCGCCGCCATGCTCGTCATCGTCGGGTCGGCGGCGGTGGGCCGCGAGGTGCGCGACGAACTCGTCCGGATCAAGCACGGTCACCGCCCCTCGGACAACGAGGTCCGCCGTCAGTGGGACCTCGTGGTCGAGCAGGCCCGCTCCCGCTGGCACATCGCGCGCGAACAGGTCTCACGTCGGCGGTCCAAGGATCCGGAGAAGGACTCGGAACCTGACCCGGAGAACGGCCCGGGTGACGGCCCGGCGAAGGGGCCGGAGAACACCTGACCCGAATGTCACCGCACGCCCCTTGGCGCGGCCCGCGCCATGCCCAACACTGAGCCGATGACGCAGCGTGTGGAGCTCGCGACCGTGATGGACCGGCTGGCGGTGGACGGCCTGGTCACCGACTACGCGGTGGCGGTGGACGACGGCGACTGGGCGGCCTACCGGGACCTGTTCACCCCGGACGGGCGCGCCGACTACCGCTCGGCCGGCGGGATCGAGGGCGACGCCCGGACGGTGGCCGGCTGGCTCGCCGACAGCATGCGGCTCTTCGCCATGCGGCAGCATCTGATCGTCAACCGCCGGGTGCGCTTCGGGATCCTGGAGCAGGACACCGGGGACACCGCCCGTGTCCAGGCCGACTACATCAACCCCATGCGCTTCGCCGGTCCCGGTGGCGACGGCTCCGCGGCGGCGCCGGACTTCGTGTGCGGCGGCCGCTACGCCTTCGCACTGCTGCGGACGTACGACGGCTGGCGGCTGCGCGAGGTGGTCGTCGAGGAGAAGTGGCGCCGCGTCTCCGGCCCGTCGGCCGGTCCCGACGACCACGGCCCGGCCGACTGAGCCGAGGCGCCCTGTCGCACTCCCCTCCCCGGCGCGCACACTGGAACCGTCCCCGGAGACGGAGCGGGAGTGAGTCCTGTTGCCAGAGCCCGAGTTCGTCCCGACGCCCCGGCCGGCCGGTGCCGACCCCGGCCCCGAGCCGTACGAAGGGCTGCCGACCTCCGTGACCGGACGGGGAGGCCGGCGATGAGGGCGCCGGAGCGGTGGCTCGTCTCCCCCTGGCGCCGTGGGACGCTCGCGGCACTCGCCGGGGCGCTGCCCGTGCTCGCGTTCCCCGCCCCCTCCCTGTGGTGGTTCGCGTACGCCGCCCTGGTCCCGTGGATCCTGCTGGCGCGCGCCGCGCCGAGCGGGCGGCGCGCGGCGTACGACGGCTGGTGCGGCGGTTTCGGGTTCCTGCTGGCCATGCACCACTGGCTGCTGCCGAACCTGCATGTGTTCCTGCTGGTCATCGCGGTTCTGCTGGGTGCGCTGTGGGCGCCGTGGGCCTGGCTGGTGCGCCGGTTCCTGGCCGGGGTTCCCTCGGGCGGCCGGGTCCTGGCCGCCCTGGTGGTGCTGCCTTCGAGCTGGCTGGCGATCGAGCTGGTGCGCTCCTGGCAGGGGCTGGGCGGCCCGTGGGGCATGCTCGGCGCCAGCCAGTGGCAGGTGACGGCGGCCCTGCGGCTGGCGTCGGTCGGCGGGGTGTGGCTGCTCAGCTTCCTGGTGGTGGCCGTGAACGTCGCGTTCGCCGTCCTCGCCGCGGTCCCGCGGTGCCGGGTACCGGCCGTGGCCGGTCTCGTCGCGACGGCCGCGACCGCCTCGGCGGCCTGGGTGTGGTCACCGCGCCCCGAGACGGACTCACGGGTGCGGATCGCCGTCGTCCAGCCCGGGGTGGTCGGCGGACCCGACAGCGGCGACCGCCGCTTCGCCCGGGAGGAACAGCTGACGCGCGAACTGACCGGCCAGGACGTCGATCTGGTCGTCTGGGGCGAGAGCAGCGTCGGCTTCGACCTCGGCCACCGCCCCGACCTGTCCCGTCGGGTCGCCGCGCTCTCCCGGGAGACCGGCGCCGACATCCTGGTCAACGTGGACGCGCGCCGCTCCGACCGGCCCGGCATCTACAAGAGTTCGATCCTGGTGGGCCCGGACGGCCCGACCGGCGACCGTTACGACAAGATGCGGCTCGTCCCCTTCGGCGAGTACGTCCCGGCCCGGTCCCTGCTCGGCTGGGCGACCTCGGTCGGCAGGGCGGCCGGCGAGGACCGCAGGCGCGGCACCGAGCAGGTGGTGATGAACGCCGGGCACGGGCTGCGCATCGGCCCGCTGGTCTGCTTCGAGACCGCGTTCCCCGACATGACCCGGCACCTGGCCGAGGACGGCGCCGACGTGCTGGTCGGCCAGTCCTCGACGTCGACGTTCCAGCGGAGCTGGGCGCCCGAGCAGCACGCCTCGCTGGCGGCGCTGCGCGCGGCGGAGACCGGCCGGCCGATGGTGCACGCCACGCTGACCGGGGTCTCCGCCGTGTACGGACCGAGCGGGGAACGGATCGGTCCGTGGCTGGGGACGGACGCGAGCGCGGCGCGGGTGTACGAGGTGCCGCTGGCCACCGGCGTCACCCCGTACGTCCGGTTCGGCGACTGGCCGGCCCAGGTGTCGTTGCTGGTCCTGGCGGCGCTGTGCCTGACCGAGGGCGCGCGGGCGGTCAGACTGCGCCGGGGCTCTCCCGTACCGCACGCACCACGCGTTCGCACAGTTCATGAGTCGCCAGCGCGTCCCGGGCACTGAGCACCTTGCCCGCCCGTACCGCGTCGAGAAAGGCCAGTACGGCCTGCTCGATGCCGCGCTGCCGGGCCACCGGGACCCAGTCGCCGCGGCGGCGCAGGGTGGGCTGGCCCCGGTGGTCGACGGTCTCGGCGAGGTTGATCACCTGCCGCTTGGAGTCCTGACCGGAGACCTCGAGGATCTCCTCGTTGGAGCCGCTGAGCCGGTTCATCACGCCCAGCGCGGTGAAGCCGTCCCCGGCGAGCTGGAGCACGACGTGGTGCAGCAGTCCGTCGCGGACGCGGGCCCGCACGCTCACGTCGTCGACCGTGCCGGGCACCAGGAAGCGCAGGGTGTCCACGACGTGGATGAAGTCGTCGAGGATCATCGTGCGGGGCTTCTCCGGCAGCCCGATGCGGTTCTTCTGCATCAGGATGAGCTCACGCGGGTGCTCGGCGCACTGGGTGTAGCCCGGGGCGTGGCGCCGGTTGAAGCCGACGGCGAGTGACACCCCGTGCTGCTCGGCGAGCGCCACGAGCCGCTCGGAGTCGGCGAGTTCGTAGGCGAGCGGCTTGTCTACGTACGTCGGTACGCCCGCCTCGAGCAGCCGGGCGACGATCTCGGGGTGCGCGGTGGTGGGCGCGTGCACGAACGCGGCGTCGAGGCCCTGGGCGAGCAGGGACTCGAGGTCCCGGTGGCGCTGGGGTCCGGGCACCCGAAGGCTCTCGGCGACCCGGTCGAGGGTGGCGGGGGTCCGGGTCTGGAGGTGCAGTTCGATCCCGGGCTGGGCCCCGAGCACCGGCAGATAGGCCTTCTGCGCGATGTCACCGAGTCCGATGCAGCCGACCTTCACAGGGGCTCCCTTCTCCGCTTGTCCGCGCCTGCCTGCACGGCAGCATACGCAGGGCCCGCCCGAAAACCCCTGGTGGATCGGGACGGGTCGGGTGAGCATGAGGACATGACGACCGAGCGCAGGGAACCGGCCCAGGACGCCGATGAACGCACCATGCTGGAGGGCTGGCTGGACTATCACCGGCAGACCCTCGCCGTGAAGTGCCGGGATCTGACCGACGAACAGCTCAGGACCGCCTCCGTGCCCCCGTCCGAGCTGTCCCTGATGGGTCTCGTGCGGCACATGGCCGAGGTCGAACGCAACTGGTTCCGCAGGGTGCTGACGGACGACGACCCGGGGCCGATCTACTACAGCAAGGAAGATCCGGACGGCGAGTTCCATCTCACCGAGGCGGACACCTGGCAGGACGCCTACGACGGCTGGCAGGCCGAGATCGCGATCGCCCGGCGCAACGCGGCCGGCCTCGGCCTCGACGAGCTCTCCGCGGGACGCAGCAGGTCCAGCGACGAGCCGTTCAGCCTGCGCTGGATCTACACGCACATGATCGAGGAGTACGCGCGTCACAACGGTCACGCCGATCTGATCCGTGAGCGCATCGACGGTGTCACGGGCGACTGACGTCAGCCCGGGCGGGCCCCGACCCCTCGTAGGGGGTGCGGGATCACCCGTGCGGGGCAACCTCCGCTCGTCCGCCGTGCCTCACGGAGCCCGAGCCATCAGAGTTGCGCGGGTGCATCGAACGACGACCCTCGCGACGCTCCTGGCCACCGTGGCCGTGTCGGCCCTCACCGGCTGTGTGACGGTCCAGCGTCCGCCCACGGCCGGCCCTCCGGCGGCGCCCGCGTCCTCGCCCGTGCCCCGGGCGGACGGCGCCCCGCGGTCCCAGGTGGTGCAGGCGCCGGCGCGGGAGGCGCTGGAGCTCGTGGGGCCGCGGCGACGGTCGCAGCCGTCGACGCCCGCGCCACGGCAGTCGGCTCCGCGAGGGCTCGCGCCGGCCAGGCGGGCGCAGCCGGACACCGTGCCCCAACCGCCGCGTCCGCAGTCCCGTCGGCATCACCAGCCGCGGATCGAGATCCCGGACGTGTCCGGGGCGGTGCGCGGCGACCCGGACCTGTGCGCCCTCGGCAGGACGTACGGGGGCTGGCGGGCGGACAGCCCGGAGTCGACGATCTGCGAGCGGGCGTACGGGCGTTGAGGCGACGGAGTGCCGTCCCCGAACACGGCGACGGCGCCCCGAGCACAACAAGGCTCCCGGGCAGGCGGCGGCTCCCCGGCTCCTCAGGACCGCTGCCACGGCGGGCCCCAGGTCCCCCCGCCGGAGCCGTCTCCCTCCCCCAGCCTCAGTTCCATCCGGCTGATCGCCGCCCGGATCCCGTCGGCGTAGGTGTCGTCGCCCAGGGCCCCGGCGGCCCCGCGGGCCCGGCGGACATGGCTGCGGGCGGCCTCGCGGCGGCCGAGCTTCGCATAGTCCGCCGCGAGGTTCAGGTGCAGTGACGGATACAGCGCCCGTACGGCGACCAGTTGGTCGGGCTCCGCGCGTCGCTCGTCCGTGAGTTCCTCCGCGGCGGTCAACGCCCGCAGATCCCAGGCGAGTTCGTCGTCGGGGTCGTCCTGGGTGTCGGCGAGGTAGTGGGCCAGGGTGCAGCGGTGCAGCGGCTCGCCGTGTTCGCCGATCTCCGCCCACAGCTCCAGCAGCCGACGGCGGGCCTCCTCGCGGTCGCCCGCGTGATGCAGGATCACGACCTGCCCGATCCGCGTCAGCACGGCATCGGATGCCGTCTGCCCCTGTCGCTCCGTCACCGCGTCCTCCGCGTGCTCGCCGGCGTCCCTGCCGACCGACGCTAACCGCAGGGACCGGGGATCCGGAGCAGGCGGCACCGGGCCGGCCGATGAAAGGGACCGGCCCGGCAGCGGGTCAGCCCAGGTTCGGCACGGTCCAGTCGATCGGCTCGTGCCCCTGCGCCGCCACGGCCTCGTTGATCTGCGTGAAGGGACGGGAGCCGAAGAACTTCTTGGCCGACAGGGGCGAGGGGTGAGCGCCCTTGACCACCACGTGCCGGCTCTCGTCGATCAGCGGGAGCTTCTTCTGGGCGTAGTTGCCCCACAGGACGAAGACCGCCGGGTCGGGCCGGTCGGCCACCGCGCGGATCACCGCGTCCGTGAACTTCTCCCAGCCCTTGCCCTTGTGCGAGTTCGCCTCACCGGAGCGGACGGTGAGCACCGCGTTGAGCAGCAGCACGCCCTGCTGGGCCCACGGCATCAGATAGCCGTTGTCCGGGACGGGCGTGCCCAGTTCCTCGTGCATCTCCTTGTAGATGTTGCGCAGGGACGGCGGGACCTTCACCCCGGGACGGACCGAGAAGCACAGGCCGTGGCCCTGGCCCTCGCCGTGGTACGGGTCCTGGCCGAGGATCAGGACCTTGACCCGCTCGTACGGCGTGGCGTCGAGCGCGGCGAACACCTCCTCGCGCGGAGGGTAGACGGGCCCCTTCGCCCGCTCGTCCTCGACGAACTCCGTCAGCTCCTTGAAGTAGGGCTGCTGGAGTTCGTCGCCCAGGACGCCGCGCCAGGACTCGGGCAGCATGGCGGTGTCGGTCACGTCGATGTCCTTATGTCGTACGGTCGCTTGCAGGCTTCAGAACTTACAGGCGACCACTGACAACCGGCCCGGCGATCGGCTCTACCAGCTGGTCTTGCGGGACAGCTCCCACATCATCATGATCGTGGAGGGGTCCAGCGCGCGCTCCCCGCCCGAGATGTCCACGCTCGCGGCCACGTACTGCCTGCCCTGCCACAGCGGCAGCAGCCGCGCGTCGTCGACGAGGATCTGCTGGGCGTCCTCGAAGTCCTTGATCACGGCGCCGCGGTCGCTCTGCCGGCGGGAGTGGGTCAGCGCCTCGGCGATCTTCGGCTCCGGGTAGGGCGTGCCGAGGGCGTTCTGCTTGCCCACGAAGGGCGCGATGAAGTTGTCGGCGTCGGGGAAGTCGGGGAACCAGCCGCGCCCGAACACCGGGTACTCGCCGTTCTGGTAGCCCTCGACGTAGGTCTTCCAGGGCCGGCTCTTGAGCGTCACGGTGAACAGGCCGGTGGTCTCCAACTGGCGCTTGAGCTCGGCGAACTGAAGGGCCGTCTCGGAGCCGTAGCGGTCGGTGGTGTACCACAGGGTGAGGGGGACGCGCGTGGTGATGCCCGCGCGGGTCAGCAGCGTACGGGCCTTGGCGGTGCTCGGCTCGCCGAAGTCGTCGAAGAAGCCGGTGGTGTGCCCGGTCAGACCCTTGGGGACCATGGAGTACAGCGGGTCCACGGTGTCCTTGTATATCTTGTGGGTGATCGCCGACCGGTCGACGACCTGCGCGATGGCCCTGCGCACGGCGAGTTTTCCGGCCCACTTGTCCTTCGGGTTGAACACCAGGTAGCTGATGTCGGTGCCGGTGCCCTCGACGAGCTGGAGCGAGCGCTCCTCGTCCTTGCGCTCCAGGCCGATGATGTCGGCGGCGGCGAGACCCCGGTAGGTCACGTCGATGTCGTGTGCGCGCAGTGCCTTGACCATGGTGGCCGAGTCCTGGAAGTAGCGGATCGTCACCGCGTCGTTCTTGATGTCGGCGAAGCCCTTGTAGTTCCCGTTCTTGACGAGGGCGGCCTTGTCGCCCTCGTCGTAGGACTGGAGCCGGTAGGGCCCGGACCCGTAGACCTTGCCGTCCTTGCGGAGGGAGTCGGCCGGGTAGTCGTCGGGGTCGACGATGGACATGGCCGGGGTGGCGAGGACGAACGGGAAGGTCGTGTCGGCCTGGTTGAGGTGGAAGACGATCTCGCGGTCGCCCAGCACCTGCACCCGGTCCAGGCTGCCCAGCAGCCCGGCCGGACCGCTGGCCGCGTTGATCTTCCTGATCCGGTCGATGGAGTACTTGACCGCGGCGGCGTCGAGCGCGTCACCGTCGGAGAACTTCATGTCCGCGCGCAGCTTGCACCGGTACTTGGTGTTGGTGTCGTCGGTGAAGTCGCAGCTCTGGGCGGCGTCCGGCTGCGGCGTCGTCGCGCCGTTCGGATACGCCAGCAGCGTCTGGTAGATGTTCCGGAACAGCTCCCAGGAGCCGTCCCATGAGGCGGCGGGGTCCAGCGTGCTGGGGGCACTGGTCGTCCCCACCACGATCGGGCCCTTCCCCGCGGAGTCGCTTGCCGAGAAGTAGCTGCATCCAGTCACCAGGGATATGGATGCGATCGCCGCAACCTGGCGCAGGCTTCGCTTCCGGTTGAACACGCGCACGCTCCTCGATCTGCCATACCAAGGGTCGGCAGACCATACCGCAGAGTGACGGGAGTTGAACCAGCTTCTTGCGGGGCCCGAGATCAACCTGTGTTCAACGGAGTTGGCAAACGCCTGTAGGTCTCCTGTACGACGAAACGGGCGCCGTTTCCGTCAAGTCCCGTATGGATCCGGCAGGATCCACGGGGGAGGAAACAGCGCCCGTATCGGGTGCGCGCAGGTCAGCCGACGCCCGCGTTGAGGAAGATGCCGCCGTCGACCACGAGGGTCTGGCCGGTGATCCAGTCGGACTGCGTCGAGGTCAGGAACGCGGCGGTGCCACCGATGTCCGAGGGCACGCCGAGCCGGCCGAGCGGGTAGGACGCGGCCGCCTCCGTCTCCCGGCCCTCGTACAGGGCCTGGGCGAACTTGGTCTTCACGACGGCCGGGGCGATGGCGTTGACCCGGACCCTCGGCGCGTACTCGTGCGCCAGCTGCTGGGTCAGGTTGATCATCGCGGCCTTGCTGACCCCGTAGGCGCCGATGAAGGGCGAGGCCGAGAGGCCCGCGACGGAGGCGATGTTGACGATCGCGCCGCCGTTGTCCTTCTGCCAGGCGTGCCAGGTGCGCTGCGCGAAGCCGAGCGCCGAGATCACGTTGGTCTCGAACACCTTGCGCGCGACATCGAGGTCGAGGTCGGCGATCGGGCCGAACACCGGGTTCGTACCGGCGTTGTTGACCAGGAAGTCGACGCGGCCGAAGGCCTCCATGGTGCGCTCGACGGCGGCGGCCTGGTGCTCCACGTCGTGGGCCTTGCCCGCCACGCCGATGACCCGGTCGGCGCCGAGCGCGTCGACGGCCTCCTTCAGGGCCTCCTCGTTGCGGCCGGTGATGCAGACCCGGTCGCCGCGGGCGACCAGCGCCTCGGCGACGCCGTAGCCGATGCCGCGGCTGGCGCCCGTGACCAGGGCGACCTTGCCGGAGAGTTCAGTCATTTTCGCCGATCCTTAGTCGAGCGGCCCGCCGGCCACGTACAGCACCTGGCCGGAGACGAAGCCGGCCGCCTCGTTCGTGAAGAAGGCGATGGCGTTGGCGATGTCCTCGGGCTCGCCGACGCGCTGCACCGGGATCTGGGTGGCGGCCGCGGCCTTGAAGTCGTCGAAGCCCATGCCGACGCGGTCGGCGGTGGCCTTGGTCATCTCGGTGGCGATGAAGCCGGGGGCGACGGCGTTGGCGGTGATGCCGAACTTGCCGAGCTCGATGGCCAGGGTCTTGGTGAAGCCCTGGAGACCGGCCTTGGCGGCGGAGTAGTTGGCCTGGCCGCGGTTGCCGAGGGCGGAGGACGAGGAGAGGTTGACGACCCGGCCGAAGCCCGCGTCCACCATGTGCTTCTGGACCGCCTTGGTCATCAGGAACGAGCCGCGCAGGTGCACGTTCAGGACGGTGTCCCAGTCGGCGGCCGTCATCTTGAACAGCAGGTTGTCACGGAGCACACCGGCGTTGTTGACCAGGATGGTCGGGGCGCCGAGCTCCTCCACGACACGCGCGATCGCGGCCTCGACCTGCGCCTCGTCGGAGACGTCCGCGCCGATCGCCACGGCCCTGCCGCCCGCCGCGGTGATCTTCTCGACGGTGTCCTTGCAGGCGGCCTCGTCGAGGTCGATCACGGCTACGGCGCGGCCCTCGGCGGCCAGCCGTACGGCGGTGGCGGCGCCGATGCCGCGCGCCGCGCCGGTGACTACGGCGACCCGCTGCTCAGTGGTGGACATTGCTGGTTCTCCTCGCGCTTGAGTGCGGCTCCCACGGTACGCCCCTGAGGTGAGCGACCGCTTAGTACCTTCAGCAGACGTGACGCTAGAAGCCCTGGCACGCGGTGTCAACGGCACACCGCGGGCGTGTGATCCATTACCTGACGAGCAGATCCAGCAACCGCTCGGTCTCGGCCGCCGGATCGCCGGTCAGCCCGGTGTGCACGGGGCCCGGCTGGACGACCGTGGAACGCGGCGCGATCAGCCAGCGGAAGCGCCGTCCGGCGTCGTCGCCCGCGGCCTGCCCGGCCGCCGTGCCCCCGGCGCACACGCCCTCGACCGCGCGCAGCGCCGCCCGTACGGCGTCGACGTCCACGGCCGGGTCCAGCGCCAGCAGCCTGCGCTCGTCAAGGTGCGTGCGCACCCCGACGTAGGACGCGGCCCGGCAGTAGACGAGGACTCCGGCGTTGATGCACTCGCCGCGCTCCACCCGGGGCACCACCCGCAGCACCGCGTACTCGAAGACGTTCCGCCCGCTCACTGTCCCCCCTGGATGCGCTCGTGGATGCGGCCCGCGCGCGCGAGCAGCGGCCGCGCGTAGGCCCGCCGGAGCTCGTCCGGCGTGTCGAAGCCCGGCTCGTCGGTCAGCCACACGTCCGGGATCGCGGCGGTGACCTCGGCGAGCAGTTCCTCGGTGACCAGGGGCGCCAGCTCGGCGGCGGCCGCGGCGACATCCGGCCCGAACGGCCGCAGCGCGTGGTCGCCGATGTCGTAGGGGCGGGCCGCGGAGGCTTCGGCGCCGCGCCAGTTGTGGTGCCAGATCATGGTGGCGCCGTGGTCGATGAGCCACAGCTCGCCCCGCCACATCAGCAGATTGGGATTGCGCCAGGAGCGGTCGACGTTGTTGACGAGCGCGTCGAACCAGACGATCCGCCCGGCCTCCTCGGGACCCACCCGGAAGGCGAGCGGGTCGAAGCCGAGGGCCCCGGAGAGGAAGTCCATGCCGAGGTTGGTCCCGCCGCTGGACTTGAGCAGTTCCTGCACCTCCTGGTCCGGTTCGCCGAGTCCGAGCACCGGGTCCAGTTCGAGCGTCACCAGGCCGGGGACGCGCAGGCCGAGCCGGCGGGCGAGCTCCGCGCAGACGACCTCGGCGACGAGCGTCTTGCGGCCCTGTCCCGCGCCGGTGAACTTCATGACGTACGTCCCGAGGTCGTCGGCCTCGACGAGCCCCGGCAGCGAGCCGCCCTCACGCAGCGGCGTGATGTAGCGGGTCGCGATGACTTCCTTGAGCATCGCCCCAGGTTACTGGGGTGGCAGGGCGTGCCCGCGCCGACCGCTCCCGGCGGCCGCCCGTCGCGGCGTCCTCCAGGCACCCCGTCCGGCGCATCCGGACGGAACCGGGTCCGCCCGGATGAACGGCGCGTGCGCCCCGGCCGTACTGAAGTGCAGATCAGGTGAGTTCCAGGGAAGGGAACGTCAGCATGACCAGCGAATCGCTTCAGCCCGTCACCGGCCCCAGCCGCCGCACCGTCGTGGCGACCGTCGGGGCGGCCGGGATCGCCGTCGCGCTGACCGCGTGCGGGTCGCAGGACTCGGACGGCAAGGCCACCTCCGGTTCCGGCTCCGCGGGCACGGTCATCGCGAAGACCTCGGACATCCCGGAGGGCGGCGGCAAGATCTTCACGGAGCCGGGCGTGGTGGTGACCCAGCCGACGGCGGGCACGTTCAAGGCGTTCTCCACGAAGTGCACGCACAAGGGGTGTCCGGTGACCAGCGTCGCGAACGGCGTGATCGTCTGCCCGTGCCACCACAGCGAGTTCTCCATCGAGGACGGCAGTGTCAAGCGGGTCCCGGCGACGCAGCCACTGCCCGCCGTGGAGATCACCGTGTCCGGTGACGAGATCAAGCTGGCCTGAGCCGGTCACCCGCGTGCGGCCCGCCGGGGCCGCGGCAGGGCGCCGAGCATCTCGTCGGTGGTCACCAGGGTCGCCACCAGGGCGAGCGTGTGACGGATCATCATGGTCGTGTATGCGGCGGGCACCCCGGCGACGGCGTCCGTCGGCACGACCGCCGTGTAGCCGCGGTTGACCGCGTCGAAGACGGCGTTGGGGATCGCCACGTTGGCGGAGACACCGGTGACGACCAGGGTGCGGCAGCCGAGATTGCGCAGCAGCGGGTCGACATCGGTGCCCTGCAGGGGCGACAGACCGTGCAGCCGCCGTACGACGAGGTCGTCCGCGGCGACCTCGATCGGCGGCGCGACGCGTACCGCGACGGTGCCGGTCAGCTGCTGGACGGGCAGGCGTTCGGCGGCGCGGAAGAGGCGGGCGTTGCGGTTGGCGCCGCGGCCGTCCGGACGGCGTTCGGCGACGGCGTGGATCACCTGGATCCCGCTGCCGTGCGCGGCGGCGACCAGTCGGGCGACGTTGGCGAGGGCGCCGGAGGAGCGGGCCTCGCGGGCGAGTTCGGGCAGCGCGCCGTCGGGTCCCACCACGCCCTGCTGGCATTCCACGGTGAGCAGCACCGTGCTCACCGGGTCGAGGAGGCGGGCGAGCTGTTCTGACGACGGCATGGCACGTCCTCGCTCTTCCTCGGCACGGACCGGCGGGGCGTGACACTAGCCACCATTGCGCGACGACGGAAGACGTTCCATTCTTTTCTGACGTGATGTCAGAGGATCTCCCCGCTCGGGGAACACGGTCCTCTGGCACGACGTGGGACAAGAAGAGGGGGCCGCATGACCGCCACTCAGCGCCGGGGTCGCAAGATCATGATGACACCGGGGGAACTGGACGAGTTCCTCACGACCCAGCGCACCTGCCGGGTCGCCACCGTGTCGGCCGACGGCGCGCCGCACGTCAGCACGTTGTGGTTCGCCTGGGACGGCACCTCGATGTGGCTGTACTCGGTGGTGCGCAGCAAGCGCTGGATCCATCTGCGCCACGACCCCCGGGTGGCGATCGTGGTCGACACCGGTGAGGCGTACGACGAACTGCGCGGCGTCGAGCTGTCGGGGTCCGTGGACTTCGTGGGCGAGAGCCCGCGCACCGGGGAGCTGCGCGCGGAACTCGACGTCCCCGAGACGCTGTTCGCCCGCAAGAACTTCGGCCTGGAGGAGATGCCGCACGACGGCCGGCACGCCTGGGTGCGGCTGACCCCCGAGAAGATCGTGTCCTGGGACTTCCGCAAACTCGGTGGCGCGTAGGCGCGTTCGGCCGGCGCGTTCGGCCGGCGCGTTCGGTCGGCGCGCTCGCCCGGCGCGCCCGACCGGCGTTCTCAGCCGACCTGTTCCGCGGCCGTCCGCAGCGCCCGGACCGCCGCGCGGATCGACGGGCGGCGGTCGGCGTCGGTGCGCCAGACGGCGTAGACGTGCCGGCTCACCGGCTGGGTGAGCGGGACGGTGACGACCCCGGGCGGCATCGGGCTGCGGCCGAGCAGGGGCGCGACGCACACGCCCAGTCCGGCCGCGACCAGGACGAGCTGGGTGTGCGTCTCGCCGGCCCGGTGGCCGACGATCGGTTCGATGCCCTGCGAGCGCAGGGTGTACATCAGCCACTCGTGGCAGAACTCGCCCTCGCCCCAGGTGATCCACTCGTCCTCGGCGAACTCCGCCAGGTCCACCGCGTCCCGTCCGGCGAGCCGATGGCCGGCCGGCAGGGCGACGTCCGCGGGGTCGTCGAGGATGGGCGCCTTCGTCAGTCCCTCGGGCAGCGGGATCGACTTGTTGTACCAGTCGAGCACCACCGCGAGGTCGAGGTCGCCGCGCAGCACGGCGGTGACCCCGGCCTCCGGTTCCAGCTCGCACGAGCGCACCCGCAGCGCCGGATGCTCGGCGCGCAGGGCGGAGAGCGCGGTGGGGAACAGCCCGCGTGCGGCGGTCGGGAAGGCCGACAGCCTGAGTTCGCCGACGACCTGCCCGCGCTGCGCCTCCAGGTCGGACTGGGCGAGCTGCACCTGCGACAGGATGCGGGCCGCGTGGTCGGCGAGCAGCCGGCCCGCGTCCGTCAGCCGTACGCCCCGGCCGTGCCGGGCCAGCAGCCGCTGCCCGACCTCCCGCTCCAGCTTGGCCAGCTGCTGCGAGACGGCGGACGTGGTGATGTGCAGCCCCTCGGCCGCTCCGCTGACCGAGCCGTGCCGGGCGAGGGCGTCGAGCGTGCGCAGCCGCTCCAGGTTCAACATGTAAGCGATACTACGAGATAACGCTTGCGAATTCTCGATTGTGCTAAGACGTCCGCTCCCCCATCGTTGCCTGCATGAGCACCGTCAGCACCGTCACCGCCACCCGCGAGCCTCTCGCGGCCGCCCCCGCCGCCCACCGCCCGCGCCGGGTCCGGGACTGGCGCCTGCGCTTCGCGGCCCTGTCCCTGATCTGGGGCTTCAGCTTTCTGCTGATCAAGGTGGGCACCGACGGGTACGCCCCCTTCCAGGTCACCCTCGGCCGACTGGTGTTCGGCACCGCGGTGCTCGCGGCGGCCATGGCCGTCAAGGGCGAACGGCTCCCGCGCGGCCGGCGGACCTGGGCGCATCTGACGGTCGCCGCCTTCCTTCTCAACGCGCTGCCCTTCTCCCTCTTCGCCTACGCGGAGCTGACGATCCCGTCCACGCTGGCGGGCATCTGCAACGCCACCTCACCCCTGTGGGGCATGGCCCTGTCCCTGGTCGCGCTCTCCGAGGACCGGCCGACCCGGCTCCGGGTCGCCGGGCTCGGCCTGGGTTTCCTGGGCGTGCTGACCGTGCTCGGCGCCTGGCAGGGCTTCCACGGCCTGGACGCCAGGGGCACCGCGCTGGCGCTGCTGGCCTCGCTGAGCTACCCGGTCGGCTGGATCCACGTCCGTCGCACGCTGGCCGGCTCCGGTGTCTCCCACCTGTCCCTGACCGGGGCCCAGCTGCTGCTGGCCACCGTCCAACTGGCCGTCGTCACACCGCTGTTCACCACCCTGCCGACACACTTCGCGCTGCTGCCCCTGCTGGCGATCGCCGCCCTGGGCGCGTTCGGCACCGGGCTCGCGGTCCTCGTCCAGCACGGTCTGGTGGCCGAGGTCGGCCCGACCACCGCCCAGATGGTCACGTACTTCATCCCGGTCATCGCCACGGCCGCGGGCGTCGCGATCCTCGGCGAGCCGCTGGCCTGGACCACCCCGGTCGGCGCGGTCGTCGTCCTGGCGGGCGCGGCACTGAGCCAGGCCCGCGGCAGGTCGTAGAGCAGGGGACGGGGCCGGCCGGGAGCCTCGGGGACGGGCGTCCGGCGCCCGGGTGTCACACCCGGGGCCCGGGCGTCGGCGGCCGTGGCGGGTGTTCAGGCATGGTGGCGGGCCGGAGCCGGGCCCACCGCCGCGGCGACCGCGTCCGCGAGCGGTCCGGTCTCGTGCGCGGCCAGGGTCGAGACGGTGATCCGGATGCCGGGCGGCGCGCCGATCCGGAAGCGGGCGCCGGGCGCGACCGCCCAGCCCGCGTGCAGCAGCCGGGCGACCGCGCCGGTCTCGTCCGGAACCGGGATCCAGACGTTCATGCCGCTGCGGCCATGGGCCTCGATCCCCCGGTCGGCGAGCGCGCCGATCAGCGCGTCCCGCCGCCGCCCGTACGCCGCCGCGACCGCGGGCGCGTCCACCGCGCCGTCGGTCCACAGCCGCAGCACGGCCCGCTGGACGATCCGGCCGACCCAGCCGGGTCCGAGCCGCTGCCGTCCGCTGACCCGGTCGAGGGTGACGGCGTCCCCGGTGAGCACCGCGAGTCTGAGGTCGGGGCCGTAGGCCTTGGCGACCGAGCGGACGAAGGCCCAGTTCCGGGTGGTGCCGGCCAGGGGGTGCAGGGGCAGGTCGACGATGCGGTGGCCGTGGTCGTCCTCGATCAGGAGGGTGTCGGGGTACTCGCGGAGCACGGCCCGCAGGGCGCGCGCCCGGGTGGCGCCCACCGCGGCGCCGGTGGGGTTCTGCGCCCGGTCCGTGACGATCAGGGCGCGCGCCCCGGCGTCCAGGGCCCGGCGCACGGCGTCCGGGACCGGACCCTCGTCGTCGACGGCGACCGCCGCCGTGCGCAGACCGAGGGCCGGCACCAGGTCGAGCAGGCTGCCCCAGCCGGGGTCCTCGACGGCGACCGTGTCGCCGGGCTTGAGGTGTGCGGCGAGCACCCGCTCCACCGCGTCCAGCGAGCCGGAGGCGACGGCGACCGGGCCGTCCGGCACCCCGTCGGCGTCCAGATCTGCCCGCGCGGCCCGCGCCAGCCCGGGCTCCACGGGATCGGTGCCGTACAGCACCGGCTCCCGGTCGCCCTGCGCGGCGGCCGCGCCGAACGCCGGGGCGAGCGCCGGCAGCAGCGCCGGGTCCGGGTTGCCGTCGGCGAGGTCGCGCACGCCCTCCGGGACCTCCACCCGGATCTGCTCCCGTCCGGTGGTGGCCGGTTTGGCCCGCACCCGGCTGCCCCGCCGTCCGGCGGTCTCGATGACCCCGCGCTCGCGCAGGGTGCGGTAGGCGGCCGCGACGGTGTTCGGGTTCACCCCGAGCGCCTCCGCCAACTCCCTCATGGGCGGCAGCAGTTGACCGGGCCGCAGCGCGCCGTCGCCCACCGCGCGCTCGACACTCGCCGAAATCTCCGCCGCACGCCGACCCTGGATCGGATATTCTCCTAGCACAAAGCCAATTATGCACTAGTGCAATGGAGAGCGCCATGCAGGGGACCCGGCAGACACCGTCGCAGCCCGCCGCCTACCAGCCGACCGACCGCACGGTCCCCACCCGCTCCCCTGACCGGGCCTCGTACGACCCGGAAGTCGTGCACGCGATACTCGACGAGGGCTACGTCTGCCACCTCGGCTTCGTCCGCGACGGCGCGCCGGTGGTGCTGCCCACGCTCTACGCGCGGGTCGGCGAGCGGCTGTACGTGCACGGGTCGACGGGCTCGCGTCCGCTGCGGATGACGGGACAGGCCGACCCGGGGCTGCCGGTGTGCCTGACGGTCACCCACGTCGACGCCCTGATCCTGGCCCGCTCGGCGTTCCACCACTCGATCAACTACCGCTCGGTGGTGGTGCACGGCACCGCCCACGACGTGACCGACCCCGAGGAGAAGCGGCTGGCCCTGGACGCCCTCGTCGACCAGGTCGTGGCGGGCCGCGCGGCCGACTCCCGGCCCGCGAACAAGAAGGAGCTGGCCGCCACCGCCGTGATCCGCCTGGACCTCGACGAGGTCTCCGCCAAGCTGCGCACCGGCGGGGTGAACGACGAGCCCGAGGACCTCGGCCTCCCCCACTGGGCCGGCGTGGTGCCGCTGCGCAAGGGTTACGACGCTCCGCTCGCCGATCCCGCCCTGGCCCCCGGAACCGCGCTCCCGGACTACCTGGCGGGCCGGTGATGCTGGTCCACCCGTGGGACGCGCCGCGCGACGACGCCGAGTGGCAGGGCTGGCTGGCGACCCACGACTTCGGGCAGCTCGCGGTGAACGGCCTGCCCGGCGAGCCCCCGCACGTCCAGCCCCTGCACTTCGCCTACGACCCCGGCCGCGGTGAGGCCGTCACCCATCTGGCCCGTCCCAACCCGCTGTGGGAGGCGCTGGAGACGGATCCCGAGGTGGTGCTGAGCGTCGTCGACGACTACGTCTTCGTCCCCGGCCCCTGGCAGGCGGCGCCGGACGGCCCGTCCGCGCACGGCACGCCGACGAGCTTCTACGCGGCCGTCCAGCTTCGCTGCACGGCCCATGTCGTGGACGATCCGGCCGACAAGGCCGAGCTGCTGGACCGGCAGCTCGGCCACTTCCAGCCCGAGGGCGGCTCCGCACCGGTGGCGGTCGGCGCGGCCCCGTACGGCCGACTGCTGTCCGGCATCCGCGGTATCCGGCTGGAGGTGACGGGCGTACGGGCGAAGTTCAAGTACGCGGGCAAGCACACCGGCGAGGTGCGGGAGCGGATCGCGACCCGGCTCGCGGACCGCGGCGGCCCCGGCGACGCGGCGGCCCTGGCGCACCTGCTGCGCAGAGGGACGGACTGACACCGGGGGTCCTGTCGGCGGGCGGCCGCTCGCCGACAGGACCCACGTCCGGCGCCGGCTGCGCGCCCCTCGGGCTGACCGTCCGCGCCGGTTGCGCGCCCTTCAGGCGGTGGCCGGTGCCGTGGTGCCCCGGGTCTCCGCCAGGGCCAGCCCGGTGACCGAGCCCAGCATCAGCAGGGTGCCGACGACGGTCGCGGGGGTGATGCGTTCGCCGAGCAGGGCGACGGCGAGGACCGCCGCGCCGACCGGTTCGAGGAGCATGATCACGGACACCGTCGCGGAGCGCACGACGGCCGCGCCCGCGAAGTACAGGGCGTACGCGAGGGCCGTGGGGACGGCCGCGATGTACACCACCAGCCACAGCGTCCGCAGCGGTTCGGCGGTGTGCGGGACCAGCCCCTGGGCCAGCGCGAACGGCAGCAGGCACAAGGTGGTGACCGCGAACGCGCCCACCGACGTACCGGCCGCGTCCGCTCCGCCGTCGCGGCCCCACCATCGGGTGAACAGGGTCATCGCGCTGTAGCCGGCGGCCGAGACCAGCGCGAGGAGCACACCCGCCGGACGCACGGTCGTGTCCCCGCCCCAGGCCACGAGCACGGCGAGCCCGGTGAGCGCCCCCGCGACGGCGGCGAGCCCGGCGCGGCCGAGCCGCTCCCCCATGGTCAGCCGCGCGCCGAGCGCGATGAGGACCGGACCGGCGCCGAGGGTGACGACCGTGGCGACGGCGAGACCGGTCGCGGAGACGGCCGCGAAGTACGTGGTCTGGAAGACCGCGAGCCCCAGCCCGGTGGCCCCGGCGCGCAGCACCTTGTGCCGCAGGGGCAGTGGCGCGGCCACGGCGGTGCGGGCGGGCCGCGGGCGCAGCCGACGGGCGGCGAGCAGCAGGACGAGCCCGACGGCGCAACGCCAGAAGGACAGGGACACGGCGCCCAGGTCACTGGACCGGTAGACCAGCGAGGCGGCGGCGCCGGCCGTACCCCAGGCGAAACCGGCGACGATCAGGTAGAACAGGCCCCGCCCGACGGGCAGGCCGGAAACAGCAGTGGACATGCGTTCTCTCCGCAGACGCGCAACGACAGTGCGCGGAAGTTCGGGAAAGGACCCCGGTTCGGCGAGGTCCGCGGACTTCGGCTGCGGGCGGCACCGTTCGGCCCGGCGGCAGGCCGGGGGCGGATCGACGGAGGGCCCGCCTCAGACGGCCGGGGGCGAGAGAGCGCGTGCGTCCGAAGGATTGGTCCGCACGTCACGCCACCGGTTCGGGGACGGACGGTTCCCGTTCGGGCAGGCCGCCCGCCACCGGCTGCGCCGCCCCCTTGGCGGGCGTCGACGACTGCGCGATGAACGCGCCGACCAGCACCAGCGCGCCGCCCGCCAGCTGCGGGGCGGACAGGTGCTCGCCGAGCAGCACCCAGGCCAGGACGGTCGCGATGACGGCTTCCAGACAGGCCACGACACCGGCGACCTGGGGGGAGAGCCGACGCACGGACAGGACACCGGTGATGTACGCGACCACCGTGGCGACGAGCACGATCCAGGCCAGCAGCACCCAGGCCGCGACCGGGGTGCCGTCCATCCGCGCGGTGTGCGTGAGCACGGACCGGTCCATGGTCCAGGGCCGGGCCACCACGGTCAGCACGGCGGCGCCGCCGAGGAGGCCGTAGGCGATCACGCCGAGCGGGTCGGGGGCGTCGTCCGCGGAGTCGCTGCCCTGGTCGGCCAGGACGAAGTAGCCGACCTGGCAGCAGGCGGCGCCCAGCGCGAGCAGCAGTCCGAGCGCGTCGAAGCTGAGCCCCGACCACACCTCGACGACGCAGGCCAGCCCGCCGGCCGCGAGGACCACCCCGACCGCCGCGGCGCGGGTCACCGGCCGCCGCTGCACGAACCGCACCCAGCCGAGCACGAGGGCGGGCGCGAGGTACTCGACCAGCAGCGCGACCCCGACGGGTATCCGGGAGAGCGCGGCGAAGTAGCAGGCCTGGACACCGGCCACGGCGAGCAGCCCGAACCCGGCGAGCAGCGCGGGACGGCGGCGCACCAGCGCGCGGTGGCGCACCGCCAGCGGCACCATCACCAGGGCCGCTCCGGCGACCCTGAGCCACACCACGTGAAGCGGGTCGAGGCCTGCCTCGATCAGCGGCTTGGCCGCGACTCCGGAGCCGCCGAAGGCCAGCGCCGAGGCGATCGCGAGCCCCAGCCCGGCGCCCTTGCCGTGGCCGGCCGGACTGCTGTCTGTCATATGCACCGGCACATGATTGCAGGCAATGACATGAGCGTCACCCCTCATGACACCTGTCTCACCGGCTGGACGCGCCCACGGCCCGTGCGCCCGCGACCTGTGCCGATGGGACACCCGCCGTCACCGGCCCTCCTCGACACCTCCGTGGTTCGCCGCGCTTCCGTGGTTCTCCGGGCCGCCGTCGATGCGGGCGGTGATCTCGCGCGGGTCGAGCCCGGCGCGGACCAGCACCTCCACGGCCCGTGCCCGAGGGTCGACGACGATCGCCGCGAGGAGGTCGACGCAGCGGGGCGGCTCGCCGCCGCGCGTCCCGGCACGCGTCCAGGCGTGCTCCACGGCGCCCGCGGCCAGCGGCGAGAGCCCCTCGACCGCGACCCGCGGCATCACCGGCCGGGGCGCCCCGGAGTCCTCGGCCCCCTCCTGCCAGCGCAGGCCGTATCCGATGCTGCGCTGGACGAGATAGCCGAGCAGCCGGGCGAGCCGCGGCCCCTCGCCGAAGACGGCGCGCGCCTCGGGGTCGCACTCCAGCACCGAGTGCAGCAGATGGGCGGTGTCGATGTGACGGTCCCCGCCCCGCAGCGCCCTGCGCCGGGCACCGGCGACCACCGCCGCGAGCTCGGCGCCGAGCCCGGCCTCGCCACCGGCGCGGATGTCCCGGTCGCCGACGCGGACGACCTGGTCGCCGGTGGACTGCCGGGGAATTCGGGGTTGCACAGGTCCCAGCTCATCAGCCCCGGCGGATCCGGGCATCCCCGGCGCGAAGCATTTCGGCCTCCCACACAGAGTGGACGAGGCGGGCCGAAATCTCCTCCCCAGGGATGAGATCACGCCGTTCACCCCACGACGACGCGCGCCGCATCGCCCCGCACCCTTGACGGAGCCCGCCTCCACACTTCCTGACGGTTCATCAGTATTGAATGTTCGGAGCCCTGGGACTACGTTCCGCGACACCACAGCCCGACACGAAGAGGTGGTCGCATGGCCGAAGTCAGCGCGGAGGCACGTATCCAGGCCTCCGCGGAGAAGGTGTGGGCGCAGCTCACGGACTGGTCCGCCTACGGCGAGTGGAACGCGACCCACACCAGCTTCCCCGAGGGCGGCCCCGAGACGCTCGAAGTGGGCGCCACGTTCCAGGAGAACATGAAGCTCATGGGCTTCCCGGCGGAGGTCGAGTGGACCGTCGAGGAACTGGAACCGGCCCGCGTCCTCGCCATCCGCGGCAAGGGGCCGATGGCGGTGACCGTCGCCACCCGTTACACGCTCACCCCCGACGGCGACGCCACCACCCTGCGCATGGACGGCGAGTTCACGGGTGCCGCCGTCTCGCTGATGGCGGGCAAGCTCAAGGACTCGGCGACGGCGGCGCTCGACGAGTCGCTGCGCAAGCTGACCGGGCTGGTGACCTGAGGGCACCCGCACACGGGCGCCCGGCGGAGCGGTCCGCCGGGCGCCCGAGTCGTCGTCGCGCCGCCCACCCTGCCGTCAGTGCTCGTCGGCGAGGATCAGATACAGCTTCTTGCGGGCCTCGTTGATCACCGTCAGCGCCTTCTCGCGCTGCTCCTTGCTGCCGGTCTTCCAGACCTGCCCGAAAGCTTCCATCAGGCCGAAGCCGGCCTGGCGGATCTCACTGAGAGCCTCCCAGTCGACTCCGCGCGAGGCCTCCTCCCAGGGCGCGTCGGCACCCTCCTCGGCAGCCGCGCGGCCCTGCTCGGTGAGCGCGAACAGCTTCTTGCCGCCCTCGGTCTCACTGACGATCAGGCCTTCGTCCTCCAGCAGTTGGAGGGTCGGGTACACCGAGCCGGGGCTGGGCTTCCACGCCCCGCCGCTGCGCTCGGCGATCTCCTGGATCATCTCGTAGCCGTGCATGGGCCGGTCCTTGAGCAGGGCCAGGATGGATGCCCGTACGTCACCTCGCCTCGCCCTGCCCCTGGGCCCGCCGCGCCCTCGGCCGCCCCAGGGCCCGCCGCCCGGCCCGAAGCCCGGCCCACCGGGGCCGAACGGCCCGAAAGCCGCGCGCCGTCCCTCGAAACCGCCCCGGCCGCGCCAGGAGGGGTCGTCCTGTCGATGTCCACGCTCGAATCCGTGGGAACGCATCGCCATCACTCCATTCAGTCGTTGATCTGTCGCGATGCTTCAACGATATATCGGAAGACTGTTGCCGACAAGCCCCTCCCACGAGGGGACCGCTGCCGTGTTCCGGCATTGCTGTTGTGTTCTGGGACTGTTGTTCACCGTGGGACCGTTGTGGTGTCGCGGCGCTAGGCTCCCGCCATGTCGATCACCGCCGGATTCACGTGCTCCTGCTGCGACGAGCACCACGCCGAATCCCCCCTGAGCTACTCGACCAAGGCTCCCGACGTCTGGGACCCGAGCTTCGAGACCGACCCCGACTCCCTGCTGACGTCCGACCAGTGCGTGATCAGGGGGCTGCACTTCTTCGTCAAGGGCCTGATCGAGATACCGGTGATCGGCACCGACGACGTCTTCACCTGGGGGGTCTGGGTCTCGCTGAGCAGGGAGAACTTCACCCGCGCCAGGGAGGTGTGGAACACCCGGGGCCGCGAACGCGAGCGGCCCTACTTCGGCTGGCTCAGCACCGAGCTCGCGCTCTACCCCGAGAGCACCACCGACCTGAAGACCAACGCCCACACCCGGCCGGTCGGCCGGCACCACGCCATCGAGCTGGAGCCCACCGACCACCCGCTCGCCGTCGAACAGCGCAACGGGATCACCCGGGACCGGGTGCGCGAGATCGCCGCGGCCGTGCTGCATCCGGCCTGAGCGACCGCGGTGCGAGGCGTCGCCCCGTCCCGCACCGCCCGCCCGCATCGGTCCAGTCGGTACGGATTGGCCTTGGCCGCGGGGTCACGCGGCCAACTACCGTCGTGACATGCGTATTCGTATCGTCGACGCCTTCACCGACCGCCCCTTCGCCGGCAACCCGGCCGGCGTGCTGCTCCTCGACTCCTTCCCCGACGACGGGCGCCTCCAGAACGTGGCGCTGGAGGTCAACCACGCGGAGACGGCCTTCGCCCACCCGCTGCCGCCCGGCGGCGAGGCGGACTGGGCGCTGCGCTGGTTCACCCCGCTCACCGAGGTCGACATGTGCGGCCACGCCACCCTGGCCACGGCCCACGTCCTGCACACCACGGGCGCCCACACCGGCCCGGTACGGTTCGCCACCCGCAGCGGTGTCCTCGTCGCCACGCCCGCCGAGGACGGTTCGTTCACCCTGGACTTCCCGACCGCGCCGCTCACCCCGGTCGCCCTGCCGGACGGCGTCGCGCAGGCGCTCGGCGCCGAACCGCTCACCGCCTTCGACACCGGCCCGCACATCGGGGACCTGCTGGTCGAACTCCCCGACGAGAAGACCGTGCACGCCCTGCGGCCGGACCACAAGGCGCTCGGCGCCCACTCCCGCCGCGGGATCATCGCCACCGCCCGCGCCGAGAACCCCGCCCTGGGCTACGACTACGTCTCGCGCTGCTTCTTCCCGAACGTCGGCATCGACGAGGACCCGGTCACCGGCAGCGCCCACACCGCGCTGGCGCCGTACTGGTCCGAGCGCCTCGGCCGGGCGGCGCTCACCGGCCTCCAGGCCTCGCCCCGCACCGGCCGCGTCCGTACCGAGGTACGCGGCGGGCGCACCCTGCTCGGCGGCCGCGCGGTCACCGTCATCGAGGGCGAGCTGCTCGCCTGGTGAGTCCGGCGGGGCCGGGGTGGCCGCTCAGGCCGTCGGCAGCCACCCCACCTTGCCCGCCAGCAGGGCGTACCCGACGAACGCGCCGATGTCGAGCAGGGAGTGCGCCACCACCAGCGGACCCACCCGGCCCCAGCGGCGGTAGAGCCAGACGAACACCACGCCCATCACCATGTTGCCGATGAACCCGCCGATGCCCTGGTAGAGGTGGTACGAGCCGCGCAGCACGGCACTGGCCACCAGCGCGCTGCCCGGGGTCCAGCCCAACTGCCCCAGCCGGCGCAGCAGATAGCCGACGACGATGACCTCTTCCAGGATCGCGTTCTGCATCGCCGAGAGGATCAGTACCGGAAACTTCCACCACACGTCGGGCAGTGCCTCCGGCACCACCGTGAGGTTGAAGCCGAGGCCGCGCGCGGCCAGGTAGAAGGCGATCCCGGTACTGCCGATCACCGCCGCGACGCCCGCGCCGCGGCCCAGGTCGGGCCAGGGCCGGGTGCGGTCGAAGCCGAGGGTGCCCAGCCGCTCGCCCTCACGCAGCAGGAAGTGGGCGACCAGGGCCACCGGCACCAGGGCCGAGGCGATCCCGAAGAGCTGCCAGGCGAGGTCCAGCCAGGGCCGGCCCGGCGCGGCCGAGGCGTTGAGGGTGGCCGCCTGGTCCTTCAGTCCCCCCGGTTTGGTGACCGAGCCGACGAAGCTGATCAGTGCGGCAAGCGCGCTCGCGCCGAGCGACAGCGCCAGCACGAGCAGCGTCTCGTCCCGGAGCGTCCGCCGCGAGGGCCGTTCCGACGGATACGCCTCGGCCACCGAGCCTGCCTCCACGTGCACACCTGCCTCCTGTCGACGGTCGTCACAGCTTGCCCGATCGACACGGAGGGGTCGCGGCCGACCCCCCGCGCGGGCGCCCCCGCGCCCGTCGGCACGGGGGCCGGCCCACGCGTACGGGCCCGGACCACGCGTACGCGGCCCGGGCCCGAAGGCGGACGGCGGAGTCGGGGCGGCCCGTCAGCCCAGCGGCACCGGCTCCGGCAGCCCCACCGGCCAGCTGTGCACCGGTTCGCCGAGCAGGGTCAGCTCGCGGTACCGCCGGGTGGTCGCGGCGAGCGCGGCATCCCGGGACAGCCCCGTCTCCAGGGCCCGGTGGAAGGTGGCGGCCTGCCAGGACGCGCCGTTGGTCCGCCGTCGGCAACGCTCCTCGATCACTCCCAGGTACAGATCGCGGTCGGCGGGATCGACCCCCCACGCGTCGAGGCCGGCCTCGGCCAGCGGCAGCAGTTCGTCGCGTACCAGGCCGACGGCGTCGACCTGCGTCGTACCGCCCAGCCGCCCGCGCCGCGGCCACTCGAGGCGGGCGTCGATGCCGTACCGGCACGCGGCGTCGAAGTTGGCGGCGGCCGCCTCGAAGGGCAGCCGGGTCCACACCGGCCGCGAGTCCTCGGCCAGTGCGCGCACGACACCGTAGTAGAAGGCCGCGTTGGCCAGGACGTCCGTGACGGTGGGGCCGGCCGGCAGCACCCGGTTCTCCACCCGCAGATGGGGGACGCCGTCGGCGATGCCGTAGACCGGACGGTTCCAGCGGTACACCGTGCCGTTGTGCAGGACGAGTTCGCCCAGCTGCGGGACGCCGCCCGCGTCCAGGACGTCGAGCGGGTCCTCCTCGGAGCAGATGGGCAGCAGCGCCGGGAAGTAGCGCAGGTTCTCCTCGAACAGGTCGAAGGCCGAGGAGATCCACCGCTCGCCGAACCAGGTCCGCGGCCGCACCCCCTGCGCCTGCAACTCGGGCGGACGGGTGTCGGTGGACTGCTGGAACAGCGGGGGCCTCGACTCGCGCCACAGCTCACGGCCGAACAGGAAGGGTGAGTTGGCGCCGACGGCGATCTGCGCGGCGGCGACCGCCTGCGCGGCGTTCCACACGTCGGCGAACCGGCCCGGGGTGACCTGGAGATGCAGCTGCACGGAGGTGCAGGCGGCCTCCGGGACGATCGACTTGGATGTGCAGGTCAGTCGCTCGACGCCCTCGATGTCGAGCGCGAAGTCCTCGCCCCGGGCGGCCACGATCTGGTCGTTGAGCAGGGTGTAGCGGTCGACGGCGGAAAGGTTGGAGGACACCAGGTCGTCCCGGTCGAGGGTCGGCAGAATACCGATCATCACGATTCCGGCGTCGAGCTCGCCCGCTTTCCGGTCGGCATATGCCAGGGACGTACGAAGCTCCTCGGCCAGCCGGTCGAAAACCCGCCCGCCCAGCCGGTGTGGGGCAATGTTCACTTCCAGATTGAACATGGCGAGTTCTGTTTGGAAATCGCGGCTCGCGATCCGTTCGAGCACCTGCCCATTGAGCATTCTCGGCATGCCGTCGGCCCCGAGGAGATTCAGCTCGATCTCCAGCCCCATGAGGTTCTTCGGGCGATCGAACCGCTTCTCCGCCAGAAGCCGCTCCAGCCCCGCCAGACACCGCCGGAGCTTGTCGCGGTAGCGCTGGCGATCGGACAGATCGAACCGACCTGCCACGACCTTCTCCCCCATGGAAGCGTCCCTCCTCGTCGGGGCGGCTCTCAGGTTCCGGGCCGCCGGTGTCCGGGGTCAGGTGGGATGATGCCCAGCGAAGCCGATCGATAACGCCCCCACTGGGCCGGACAGCCGCTACATTGGTCGGACGTGACCGGCGGCACATTCACGGGGCATAAATCAGTACGCACTTTCGGGTACCCCGTGCGCCTCGTGAAAAACGCCGACGACAATTGGCCGACCGCCGCATCCGCACAAGCCGAGGTCATCGCCTCGCGGCAGGCCCGGAATCGGGATGATTACCGCGTACCGCCGACCGAATGAACCCTTGCCGAAACCGCGGGAAACGGCTAGACGAATCACAGGATGAACACTCGTCGTATAAACTCCGCGAACAAGGCGGAGAAGGTTAGGCGCCCACGGTCGAAGGAACCTGTCGTCGAGGTGACGAACGGCAGGCACACCCACACTCCCGGTTCACAGACCCCGGCCCCTGCCTCTCCGACCCCTCGAGAGCTGACAGCGCCGTCCGCCCCGCACCGCCCCGCCCTCGTGCCACCATGCCTGTCGAATGAGAGGCGACCCACCATGCCGCTGCATGTGCCCCCGGCTCCCGCGCCTGCCCTCCGCTCCGTCCTCACGGCACTCGGTTCCCCCACCGCCGTGCACGAGGCGCAGACCCCCTCCCTGCGCGCGGCCCAGGGACCCGCGACACCCGAACTCCCGCTGCCCGTACACGTACTGGACCGGATCACGCCCGAAGGCATGTCCGGGACGAGGCTGGCCGGCTGGCGGTTCCTGATCCGCTGCGGCGACCGCGCGGTGGCCGCAGCGGAGACCAGGCTCACCCCCGACGGCTGGGCCTTCTCGCATTTCTTCGAGGGTCCCTACATCGCCGCCACCGAACGGGCGCTGCGCCAGGCCGAGTCGGTGCAGCAGCCCTACCAGGCGCGCCTGTTGTCCGTGCCCGGCCTGTACATGCTCACCCTGTGGCTGCACGGCGACTGCGCCGCGGACGGCGCCGAGGGCCATCCCGTCGCCACCGACCTGTTGGTTCCGCTGGCCCCGGCCCCGCCCGGCATCGCGGCCCATCGTCCGCACCGGGTCGCCGAACTGCTCCCGGTCCTGACCCATCGCGCGACACCGACACCGCTGCTGAGCCAACCGGCCTGAGCCCCGGGACCCGCCTCTCGCACCCCGCCGCCGGAATCCGTTTCCGGCGGCGGGGTGCGCATGTCCGCCCGGTGACTAGCCCTGCCTGACCATGGTGAACCCCCCGAAGGGACCACTCGGTCGGAATGAACCGTCCGCCTGAGCGATGCGTCATGAACCTGTGAGAAGCGGTGCACCGAAATCCCTGCGGATTGACGCCCGTAGGGCAACACTGGGTTCCGACCGACTTATCGTCACGGGGGACGGACATGACCACGACAGAGACAGAGATCCCACCCATGTGCCAGCACCAGCCACCGTGCCCGACAGCCGACTCCGCCGACCGGGAATCCGCCCGCCTGATGGCGCACCACCCGGAGCAGGGATGGAGCCTGCTGTGCAACGGCGTCCTCCTCTTCGAGGACACCGGTGAGCTCCTGCCCGACGGCCAGATCATCGCCCCGCACCGCCCGCTGGAGTCCGGCCGGGTCGTGACGGCCGCCTAGGGCCTGTCAGGACGTACACCCGGCGACGCCGCGCGACGCCGGAAGGACATGAGGGGCCGGACCGCAGACTCCCTGCGAACCGGCCCCGACGCATGTCCGGGGGTGTTCACTCACCGTAGCGACCCGGAGGCGGATCCGCCACCGGCGCCCGCCCCCGCTCCGTTCCCGGCCACCCGGGCCGTGTCACCCCAGGGCGTCCCGCAGCGCGAAGTACGCGGGCTTGGGCCGGAGTTGCTCGTCCCACGGCAGCGCGGCGCCCTGCCCCTCGAAGAACGCCGGGATCCAGGAGTACTTGTCGGTCCAGTCCCAGACCGTGATGCCCACGCACCGGCGCACCGCCAGGCATGCCCGGGTCATGTCCCGGTACCAGTCGGCCTGTTCGGCCAGCTTCTCCTCGGTGGCGGGCAGCAGCATCCGTACGTCGACCTCGGTCAGCGCGGCGTCCAGACCGAGCCGGGAGAACCGGCGCAGATTCTCCTCCAGGGTGGCCGGATAGCCGTACTGGAGGGCGAGATGGGCCTGGAGGCCGATGCCGTCGAGGGGGACTCCCTGCGCCTTCAGTTCCTGGGCCAGCCGGTAGTAGGCGTCGCTCTTCGGGCCGGTCGCCTCGATGTTGTAGTCGTTGAGGTAGAGCTTGGCGTGCGGATCGGCCTGGTGGGCCCAGCGCAGCGCGTCGGCGATGTAGCCGGGACCGAGCGTCTTGTAGAAGACCGTCTCGCGGTAGGTGCCGTCCTCGTTGAACGCCTCGTTGACGACGTCCCAGGAGTAGACCTTGCCCCGGTAGTGGCGTGCCTCGGTGAGGATGTGGTTCTTCAGCACGGCCCGCAGGTCGTCGGCGCTCCACGACCGGCCGGTGAGCCAGTCGGGCAACTGGCTGTGCCAGACCAGGGTGTGGGCACGGACCTGCTGGTGGTGGGCGCGGGCGAGGTTCACGATCTGGTCGCCTGCGGTCCAGTCGAAGACGCCCTGCCGGGGCTCGGTGGCGTACCACTTCATGCCGTTGCCCGGGGTGATCATGTCGAACTCGCTGCTGAGGACCGCGGTGTAGGCGGCGTCGGTGAGTTCGGGGTTGTCGGTGGCGCTGCCGAAGTAGCGGCCGTGGCTGCGGGCGAGGTCGGCGAGGGTGGACCGCCCCGCGTGCCGGCCGTTCCCGTCGTGCCCCTCGCCGGCCCGGGCGGCCGGGCCGGCGACGACACCCGCCGCCACCAGCACCGCGGCGAGGGCGCCGGCGAGTCTGAGGCGGGCGCGGGACGGCCGGATGCCGGGTAAGGAACTCGTGGTGCCCGCTGATCCGGTGGCGCCCACTGATCCGGTGGTGCTCATGGTGCGACTCCTCACGGTCGGGGACGGGGTCCCCTGGCCCGGCCGGAGCCGGGAGCCGGGGGGCCGGGTGAGCCGTACGTCCGCGGGCGCGGGTCATCCCTTCGTCGCGCCGGCGGTGAGGCCGCCGACGAGCTGGCGCTCGGCGACGGAGTAGAAGGCCAGGGCGGGCACCATCGCCAGGACGAGGTAGGCGAAGACGCGGGCGTACTCCGCCGAGTACTGGCCCTGGAACTGCTGCACGCCGATGGGCAGGGTCCACCAGGTGCCGTCGGTGAACACCAGCAGCGGTAGGAAGAAGTTGTTCCAGCTGGTGACCACGGCGAGGACCGAGACCGTGCCCAGCGCCGGCCGCGCCATGGGCAGCAGGATCCGCCAGAAGAAGCCGAAGGGGCTGCATCCGTCGAGGGTGGCCGCCTCCTCCAGCTCGCCGGGGATCTGCCGGAAGAAGCCGCGCAGGATGATGATCGTCATCGGCAGTCCGTAGGCGGCCTGCGGCAGGATCACCCCGAGCGGGTTGTCCAGCAGGTCCATCGAGCGCAGCAGCAGGAACAGCGGCAGGGCCGCCACCGCGAAGGGGAACATCAGCCCCAGGGTGAACAGGGTGAACAGCATCTCCCGCCCGCGGAAGGCGAACCGGGCGAAGGAGAAGGCCGCGAGCGCGGACACCGCGACCACCAGCACGGTCGTCGCCACCGCGATCAGTGTGCTGTTGCCGAGCAGCCGCCAGAAGTCGCCGGAGCGCAGGATGTCGGTGTAGTTCCCGGTCCGCCACCGGTCGGGCAGCCCGAACGGGTTGCGGGAGAGCTCGTCGGTGGACTTGAAGCCGGACAGGGCGGCGTACACCATGGGTACGACCATGACCGCGCCGACGAGCAGGAGGACCAGGTGCAGCGGCAGGGTGCGCAGGGTCTTGCGGGTCACTTGCCGTTCCCCCTCATCGTCGTGGTGGCGCCCTCCAGGTCGCGACGGAGCACGAACCGCTGGTAGGCGAGGGCGAAGACGAGGCAGATGCCGAACATGACCACGCTGATCGCGCTGGCGTAGCCGACCTGGTAGCGCTTGAAGCCGTACTGGAACATGGTCACGGCCATCGTCTCGGAGTGGTGGTCGGGGCCGCCCTGGGTGACCACCCACACGAGGTCGAACAGCTGGATCGCCCCGATGACGGACAGGAAGACGCTGATGCGCAGGGTGGGGGCCAGCAGCGGCAGGGTGACGTTGCGGAAGCGCTGCCAGGGCCCGGCGCCGTCGATCAGCGCCGCCTCGGTCAACTCGGCCGGGACGGCCTGGAGTCCGGCCAGGCAGAGCATCATGTGGAAGCCGAAGTACTTCCAGGTCATGACCAGGAAGAGGGTGGCCAGGACCCAGGAGGGGTCGGCGAACCACTCGCCGCCCAGACCGTCGAGGCCGACGGCGCCCAGGACGTGGTCGGCGAGTCCGTCGGACGGCGCGAAGATCATGCTGAACAGCACGCCGGTGATGGCCTCGGACAGGACGTAGGGCGCGAAGAACAGCATCCGGTAGACGGCCCGGCCGCGCAGCCGCTGGTTGAGCAGCACCGCCATGGCGAGGGCGAAGGGCAACTGGACGAGCAGCGACAGGCCTACCAGGAGCAGGCAGCGCCACAGGTCGCCCAGGAAGACCGGGTCCTCGAAGAGGCGGGTGAAGTTGTCCGTGCCCGCGTAGTCGGAGGGCATCCCGAAGCCGCCCCAGCGGAAGAAGGCGGCGTACAGCGCGAACAGCATCGGCAGCAGGACCAGGCCGATGAACAGCACCAGCGCGGGGAGCTGGAAGCCGACGGCGGTGAGCCAGTTCAGCAGGCGCCGCCGGGCCCGCCCCCGGGCCGCGGCCACGGCCGGGGGCGGGAGGGCGAGGTCCGGGCCCGACCGCCGGTCCGGAAGGAAGGTCGAGGTCATCGCGGGCTACTGCTCTTCCTTCGCGGTCTTCGTGACCGACTGCGTGACCTGCTCGGGGGACTTGGAGCCGGCGATCAGCGCGGCGACGCTGTCGTTGATCTCCTGGCCGACGGCGGGCGCGTAGGCCTGGTCGAGGTAGAGCTGGAAGCCGGTGGCGGACTTCAACTGCGCCTGTACTGCGGTGAGGTTGGGGTCGGTCAGGGCGCTCTCGGCGGCCGGGACCACCGGCAGGACGCCGGTCTTCTTGACCAGTTCCTGGTCGGTGGCCCGGGAGGCGAAGAACTTCAGGAAGTCGACGGCGGCCTGCGGGGCGCCCTTGCGCAGCGCGTGACCGCCGCCTCCGCCGAACACCTCGGTGATCGAGCCCTGACCGCCCTCGACCGCGGGGAACGGGAAGAACCCGAGGTCGGCGCCGAGGCCCTTGCCGGCGTCGGCCTCGACGACGGGGGCCCACTGGCCCATGAGCTCCATCGCCGCCTTGCCGTTGCCGACCGTGGCGGCCTGGCCGGTCGGGGTCGAGTAGGCGGCGCCGAGGAAGCCCTTCTGGAACGGCTGGAGGTCGACGAGTTCCTTCAGGTGCCCGCCCGCCTGCACGAACCCGGCCCCGGTGAAGTCCTTGTCGTCCGCGGCCTTGCGCAGCGCGTCGACGCCCGCGGTGCGCATCGCCAGGTACGCCCAGTAGTACATGCCGGGCCACTTCTCCTTGCCCGCGAGGGCGAGCGGGGTGACACCGGCGGACTTCAGCCTGCGCACGGCGTCGAGGAAGCCGCTCCAGGTGGTCGGGGGCGCGCTGAGGCCGGCCTGCTTGAACAGCGCCTTGTTGTACCAGAAGCCGATCATGCCGATGTCGAACGGGATGCCGTACGTCTTGTCGTCGATCAGGTACGGCTGCTTCGCGACCGGCAGCAGTCCGTCGGCCCAGGCCTTGGTGCTGTCGGTGAGGTCCTCGACGAGCCCCGCGCCGACCTGCTGCTCGAGGACCCCGCCGCCCCAGGTGTGGAAGATGTCCGGCAGCTTCCCGGAGGCGGTCAGCGCCGTCATCTTCGACTTGTAGGCGTCGTTCTCCAGCTGGACGATCTTTATCTTCACCCTGGGGTTCTGCGCCTCGAACTTCTTGGCGAGGCCTGCCCAGACGTCCTTGGTGGGCTGGGTCGTGGAGATGTTCCACCACTCGATCGTGGTCGTCCCCGACGACCCTCCGTCCGAGTCGCCGCCACAGCCGCTGAGTGCCGTCATGCCCAGACCGGCCGCGGCGGAGACCGCCAGGAAGCCGCGGCGGGACAGTGCCGGGTCGCCCATGATGCGCTCCTTGGGTACGGGACGGCTCGTCCTGTCCGTCCGAGGTTCCGAAAGTTTCGGAGCAGATCAGGAAACCTTCGTTGCTGCCGCACCCTAGAGACAGCCTCGGACGGGTGGCAACCCCTTGTACGCGGCGAATCCGCCGCCAACGCCCCCGGAGTGCGCCGCAGTTGGGATCAGCGCGGTACGGCGCCGGGGTCCGAGGGGCGCGGACCGTGGTCGAACCAGTCGTACGCAGCGCTGCCCTCGGTGACGTACATCCCGATCACCCGTCCGGTGAAGCCCCCGGCGACCTGCGTGGACAGATAGCGGCCGTCGAGTGCGGCGAGCCGCAGGACGCCTTCGGAACTCTCGGCGGAAAAAGCGATCGTGTCGGGACCGCCGGCCCTGACACCGGGTGCTTCCTCGCCGAGGGCCGTGACCGTGGGCGGCAGAACGCCGTCGGTGCGGGTCTCGACGGTCAGGGTGAGCGGTCCCGGCGGCACGGCGTGCCGTGCGACGCACTGCCGCAGCGGGCCGATCCTGGCGTGGACGCTCACCGTGCCGTCGTGCGCCTCCAGGTCGTAGTGGTGGGCCTCGTCCATGCGGACGGAGAGTCCGGCCCGCCCGCGGCCGGGGTCCAGCCGGACCGCCGTGCGGCTGTCGGGGTGCCGCTGCCTGCGGCCGACGAAGGTGTGCCCGGGGCGGTCCAGGCTGTCGCCGGTCGCGGTCAGCGTCAGCCAGCCCGGCCGCCGGGTCAGCGACCAGGAGCCGTCCGGCCTGGCGCGCGGGGAGATCCAGCAAGGCGCCAGGTCCGGGGCGTCGAAGTCGTCGCGCACCGGGTCCGGCGGGAGCGGGTGCCAGGCGGTGGGCGCCGGGTGCCGCCCGGCCACCGGCCCCACCCGCGGCCAGCCGTCCACCCACTCCACCGGCACCAGGAAGGTCTCCCGTCCGAGCACGTGGAACTCCGGGAAGAAACCCCCCGGCCGGGTGCCCAGCAGCACCATCCACCAGGTGCCGTCGGCCGCCTCGACCAGGTCGGCGTGGCCGGTGCACTGGACGGGCAGGTCCGTGCCGCGGTGGGTGAGCACCGGGTTGCCCGGCGCCGGTTCGAACGGCCCGCGCGGGGACCGGGCGCGGGCCACGCTGACGCTGTGGCCGAGGGCCGTGCCGCCCTCCGCCAGCAGCAGGTACCACCAGCCGCCGATCCGGTACAGGTGCGGCGCCTCCGGATCCCGCATCCCCGTCCCGGACCAGACGGGCAGCGGCCCTTCGAGCACCTTGCCGGTCACCGGGTCGATGCGGGCCACCCGGACCCCGGCCAGGGCGCACCAGCAGGAGCCGTCGTCGTCCCAGGCCAGGTCGGGATCGATGCCGGGCAGGTCGATCCGGACCGGATCGGACCACGGCCCCTCGGGCCGCTCGCTGTGCACCAGGAAGGTGCCCCCGCCGCCGACGAGGGTGGTGATGACGTGGAACCGGCCGTCGTGGTGCCGCAGGGTCGGGGCGTAGACGCCGGCGGAGGCGGGGGCGTCCGGCGGTATCGCCAACTGCTCCGGCCGGTCCAGCACGTTGCCGATCTGCCGCCAGTGCACCAGGTCGCGGCTGTGGAAGAGCGGGACGCCCGGCACGTACTCGAAGCTGGAACAGACCAGATAGAAGTCCGCCCCGACCCGGCAGACGCTCGGGTCGGGGTGGAAGCCGGGGATCACGGGATTGTCGTACGTCCGGATCGCCATGCGCGTCAGCTCCTTCGCGGGAAGCCGTCCGAAACTTTCGGCTTCATCGACGAACATTACGGAGCGGACTGTAGGGCGGCGGCGGGAGGCGGGCAAGGCGTCCCGCCGCCGCTGTGAGTCATCGGCTCTCGGCCACCAGCGCCTCGAGGGCGATGTTGAGTTCGAGGACGTTCACTCGGGGCTCCCCGATGAAGCCGAGGGTGCGCCCTTCGGTGTGGTCCCCCACCAGCCTCTCCACCCGGGAGACCGGAAGGCCGTTGCGCTCGGCGACCCGGTTGACCTGGAGCCGCGCGTACTGCGGGCTGATGTCCGGGTCGAGGCCGGAGCCGGAGGACGTCACCGCGTCGGCGGGCACCTCGGACGCCCGGACCTCGTGGCCGGCGGTCGAATTGTCCTTGATGACGGCGGCCTTGGCGTCCTCGACCTGCTCGACGAGGACCTTGTTGTCGGCGGCGAGGTTGGTGGCGCCGGACAGCAGCAGTTTGTACCGCGTGTTCACGCTGTTGCTGCCGAGGCCGTTCGCCGGCCGGCCCTGGAACCATTTCAGGTCCGGGGCAGGGGTCTCCTGCCCCTTCTTCAGCGGCAGGTCGTACGACTGGCCGATCAGGGAGGAGCCGACGACCTTGCCGTCCGCCTTGATCTCCGAGCCGTTCGCCTGGTCGCCGAACAGGGACTGGGCGACACCGGTGATCGCGAGCGGGTAGAGGACGCCGGTCACCAGGGTCAGCACGAGGAGGGCGCGCAGGCCTGCCCCCAGCAACCGGGCTGTGTTCGTCACGGAATTGTTCATGGTGATCAGCACGCCTTCGAAAGGTTACAGCCCGGGGACGAGGGAGATGAGCAGGTCGATGAGTTTGATGCCGATGAAGGGGGCGATCAGGCCGCCGAGGCCGTAGATCCCCAGGTTGCGCCGGAGCATCTTGTCGGCGCTCATCGGCCGGTAGCGCACGCCCTTGAGGGAGAGCGGCACCAGAGCGATGATGATCAGCGCGTTGAAGATCACGGCGGAGAGGATCGCGGAGTCGGGCGACGACAGCGCCATGATGTTCAGCTTGTCCAGGCCCGGGTAGACCGCCGCGAACAGCGCCGGGATGATCGCGAAGTACTTCGCGACGTCGTTGGCTATGGAGAACGTGGTCAGCGCGCCGCGCGTGATCAGCAACTGCTTGCCGATCTCCACGATCTCGATCAGCTTGGTCGGGTCGGAGTCGAGGTCGACCATGTTGCCGGCCTCCTTGGCGGCCGACGTACCGGTGTTCATCGCCACGCCGACGTCCGCCTGGGCCAGCGCCGGGGCGTCGTTGGTGCCGTCGCCGGTCATCGCGACGAGCCTGCCGCCCGCCTGCTCCCGCTTGATGAGGGCCATCTTGTCCTCGGGAGTGGCCTCGGCGAGGAAGTCGTCGACTCCCGCCTCCTCGGCGATCGCCTTCGCGGTCAGCGGGTTGTCACCCGTGATCATGACCGTCCTGATGCCCATGCGGCGCAGTTCCCCGAACCGCTCCCGCATTCCGTCCTTGACGACGTCCTTCAGGTGGATGACGCCGAGAACCCGGGCTCCGCGCGCGTCGGACACGGCGACCAGCAGCGGGGTGCCGCCCGCCGCGGAGATTCCGGCGGCGATCCCGCCGGCGTCCCCGGCGATCTCGCCGCCCTGCTCCCCGACCCAGGCGAGGACCGAGGCGGTGGCGCCCTTGCGGATCCGGCGCCCCCCGACGTCCACGCCGGACATCCGCGTCTGCGCGGTGAACGCGATCCACTCGGCGCCCGCCAGTTCGCCCCGCTGCCGCTCGCGCAGCCCGTACCTCTCCTTGGCCAGGACGACGACGGAGCGGCCCTCGGGCGTCTCGTCGGCCAGCGAGGAGAGCTGGGCGGCGTCGGCGAGCTCGGCCTCGGTGGTGCCGGACACCGGCACGAACTCGGCCGCCCGGCGGTTGCCCAGCGTGATGGTGCCGGTCTTGTCCAGCAGCAGCGTGGAGACGTCGCCGGCCGCCTCGACCGCACGGCCCGACATGGCCAGGACGTTGCGCTGCACCAGCCGGTCCATGCCCGCGATGCCGATCGCGGACAGCAGCGCGCCGATCGTGGTCGGGATCAGACAGACCAGCAGGGCCACCAGCACGACCATCGTGAGGTGCGTGCCCGCGTGGTCCGCGAACGGCGGCAGCGTGGCACAGGCCAGCAGGAACACGATCGTCAGCGAGGCCAGCAGGATGTTCAGCGCGATCTCGTTCGGGGTCTTCTGCCGGGCCGCGCCCTCGACGAGAGCGATCATCCGGTCGATGAAGGTCTCGCCGGGCTTCGTCGTGATCCTGACGACGATCCGGTCGGACAGCACTTTGGTGCCGCCGGTGACGGCCGACCGGTCGCCGCCGGACTCCCGGATGACCGGAGCCGACTCACCGGTGATCGCCGACTCGTCCACCGAGGCGACGCCCTCGACGACGTCACCGTCGCCGGGGATGATGTCGCCCGCCTCGCAGACCACCAGGTCGCCGACCCGCAGCCCGGTGCCGGGCACCCGCTCCTGCGTGGAGCCGACGATCCGGCGGGCCACCGTGTCCGTCTTGGCCTTGCGCAGGGTGTCGGCCTGCGCCTTGCCGCGGCCCTCGGCGACGGCCTCGGCCAGGTTGGCGAAGACGACGGTCAGCCACAGCCAGGCGCTGATCGTCCAGCCGAACCAGTCCCCCGGGTGCTGGAAGGAGAACACGGTGGTGAGCACCGACCCGATCCACACCACGAACATGACGGGCGACCTGACCATCACCCGCGGGTCGAGCTTGCGCAGCGCCTCCGGCACGGACCTGATCAGCTGCTCGGGGTCGAAGAGACCCGCTCCGACGCGGCTCTCCGCGGGCTTGTGCCCGGTCGGTGCGTCCTGATGGGGCGCAAGGGTGGGAGTGGACATCGCGTCCTCGTGGTCTTCCGTTCGGGTGGTCATGACGCCAGTCCCTCGGCCAGCGGGCCCAGAGCGAGGGCCGGGAAGTAGGTCAGACCGGTGATGATCAGGACCGCGCCCACCAGCAGACCGGTGAACAGCGGCTTCTCGGTGCGCAGGGTGCCCGCGGTCACCGGGACGGGCTTCTGCCCCGCGAGCGAGCCGGCCAGCGCCAGCACGAACACCATCGGCAGGAAGCGGCCGAGCAGCATCGCGAGCCCGGTCATGGTGTTGAACCAGTCGGTGTTCGCGTTCAGGCCGGCGAACGCCGAGCCGTTGTTGTTGGCCGCCGAGGTGAAGGCGTAGAGGACCTCGGAGAACCCGTGCGCTCCGGGGTTGAGCATCGAGTGCGGCGGGGTCGGCAGCGCCATGGAGGCCGCCGTGAACACCAGCACCAGCGCCGGGGTGATGAGGATGTAGCAGGCGGCGAGCTTCATCTCCCGGCCGCCGATCTTCCTGCCCAGGTACTCGGGCGTGCGGCCGACCATCAGACCGGCGATGAACACCGCGATGACCGCCATGATCAGCATGCCGTAGAGACCGGAACCGGTGCCGCCGGGCGCGATCTCGCCCAACTGCATGCCCAGCATCGTGACACCGCCGCCGAGGCCGGTGAACGACGAGTGGAAGGAGTCCACCGCGCCCGTCGACGTCAGTGTCGTCGCCACCGCGAAGATGGACGAGGCGCCGACACCGAAACGGGTCTCCTTGCCCTCCATCGCCCCGCCCGCGATCTCGAGAGCCGGACCGTGGTGGTGGAACTCGGTCGCCATCATCAGCGCGGTGAAGCCGATCCAGATGGTGGCCATCGTGGCGAGGATCGCGTGCCCCTGCCTCACCGAGCCGACCATCACGCCGAACGTGCGGGTGAGCGCGAAGGGAATCAGCAGGATCAGGAAGATCTCGAACAGGTTGGTGAACGGGGTCGGGTTCTCGAAGGGGTGGGCGCTGTTGGCGTTGAAGTAGCCGCCGCCGTTGGTGCCCAGCTCCTTGATGGCCTCCTGCGAGGCGACCGCGCCGCCGTTCCACTGCTGCGAGCCGCCCATGAACTGGCCGACCTCGTGGATGCCGGAGAAGTTCTGGATCGCCCCGCAGGCGACCAGGATCACCGCGGCGACGACGGAGATCGGCACCAGGACGCGCAGGGTGCCGCGCACCAGGTCGGCCCAGAAGTTGCCGAGTTCACCCGTACGGGAGCGGGCGAATCCCCGGACGAGGGCCACGGCGACGGCGATGCCGACGGCCGCGGAGACGAAGTTCTGCACGGCCAGACCGGCGGTCTGCACGACATGGCCCATGGTCTGTTCGCCGTAGTACGACTGCCAGTTGGTATTCGTCACGAACGACGCGGCCGTGTTGAACGACTGCGCCGGATCGACCGACGAGAAGGCCGGCGAGCCGGGCAGGACGCCCTGGAGCCGCTGCAACAGGTACAGGAAGAGCACACCGACCGCGGAGAAGGCGAGGACCCCGCGGAGGTAGGCGGGCCAGCGCATCTGTGTGTCGGGGTCGGCGCCGATGCCCTTGTAGATCCACTTCTCGACCCGCCAGTGGCGGTCGGAGGTGTAGACCCGGGCCATGTAGGTGCCGAGGGGTACGTAGGCGAGTGCCAGCGCCGCCACCAGGGCGAGCATCTGGAGCGCTCCGGCGGGTACGGGACCCATCGCGGCCGCCGCGGCCACAGCTGATGTCACGGTCAGAACCTCTCCGGGAAGACCAGCGCGACGACGAGATAGCCCAGCAGGGCGACGGCCACGATCAGGCCGACGATGTTCTCGGCGGTCACAGCCTGGTCACCCCCTTGGCGACGAGGGCGACCGAGACGAAGACCGCGATCGTGATGACGACGAAGGCCAGATCGGCCATCGTGAGCTCCTGGAGTGAGGTGCGTCGGGCAGGGACGGTTCGAGGAAACATCGCGAATGACCGGATGCGACCGCCGTTGACGGGTCCCTGATGGAACGCAGCACGCCTTTGACGGGTCCCTTACGCCGCGCAGGACACCAGCAGGCCACGAGCTCTCGGACGGCCCCTCGGAGGACTCACCCCGCCCCCCGCGCCCCCTGCGGGCACATCGCCCGGGGTGTACCTCGACGGTCACCGTCCGTTTCCTTCCCCGGACGGCCCGAGCGGCCCCCGGCCCGGCCCGGCCCGTCGTACGGACGTCTCCGTGGTGCGAGCCCCTGCTCACCCGGTCAGTCTTAACGGAGAATTGACGCCCGCCGCCCCGAGATCCGTGGGCCCTGGCGTCACGCTCTGCATACGCTGGTGCGGCCGTCCGCGTGATGGCCGACACCACACGCCGGGCCGCACCCCAGGAGCACACCCATGGCCACGACCGAACACCCGCCTCCCAGTCGCCTGCGCGCCTGGATGCTGGAGGGCCTGTCCGACATGGGCAGGAGCGGCGGCCACCAGGGTCCCCACGCCCAGCCGGAGCCCTCGCACAAGGGCCAGCGCTGGTGGCGCGTGATGTGCCTGACCGGTGTCGACTACTTCTCGACCCTCGGCTACCAGCCCGGCATCGCCGCCCTCGCGGCCGGTCTGCTGTCACCCGTCGCGACCATCGTGCTGGTGATCGTCACCCTGGCGGGCGCCCTTCCCGTGTACCGGCGGGTGGCCGAGGAGAGCCCACGCGGCGAGGGTTCGATCGCCATGCTGGAGCGGCTGCTGTCGTTCTGGCAGGGCAAGCTCTTCGTGCTGACCCTGCTCGGGTTCGCGGCCACCGACTTCCTGATCACGATCACCCTGTCCGCGGCGGACGCCTCCACCCACCTGGTCGAGAATCCGCACCTGAACAGCGCCCTGCACGACAAGCAGCTGGTGATCACCCTGTTCCTGCTGGCGCTGCTCGGCGCGGTGTTCCTCAAGGGCTTCCTGGAGGCGATCGGCGTCGCCGTCGTCCTGGTGGGCATCTACCTCTCCCTGAACGTCGTCGTCGTGGTCAGCGGCCTCTACCACCTGGCCACCGCCGGACACGTGGTCACCGACTGGACCACCGCCCTGACCGCCGAGCACGGCAACGTCTTCGCCATGGTCGGCGTGGCCCTGCTGGTGTTCCCCAAGCTCGCGCTCGGCCTCTCCGGCTTCGAGACCGGCGTGGCCGTGATGCCGCACGTCAAGGGCGACCCGGACGACACGGAGGAGCAGCCGACCGGCCGGATCCGGGACACCAAGAAGCTGCTCACCACCGCCGCCCTGATCATGAGCTGCTTCCTGATCTGCACCAGCTTCATCACCACCCTGCTGATCCCGGAGAAGGAGTTCCAGCCGGGCGGCCAGGCCAACGGACGTGCCCTGGCGTATCTCGCGCACGAGTACCTGGGCAACGCCTTCGGCACGGTCTACGACGCCTCGACCATCTGCATCCTGTGGTTCGCCGGCGCCTCCGCCATGGCCGGCCTGCTGAACCTGATGCCGCGCTACCTGCCCCGCTACGGCATGGCTCCGCACTGGGCCCGCGCGGTGCGCCCCATGGTCATCGTCTTCACCCTGATCGGCTTCCTGGTCACCTGGATCTTCGACGCCGACGTCGACGCCCAGGGCGGCGCGTACGCCACCGGCGTGCTGGTGCTCATCAGTTCCGCGGCGATCGCCGTGACCATCGCCGCGCGCAAGGCGGGCCAGCGCAACTGGACCATCGGGTTCGCGGTCATCTCGACGGTGTTCCTCTACACGACGGTCGTCAACGTCATCGAGCGTCCGGACGGCGTCAAGATCGGTGCCTGCTTCATCGTCGGCATCATCCTCGTCTCGCTGCTGTCCCGGCTGGCGCGCGCCTTCGAACTGCGCGTGACCAGCGTGACGCTGGACGACATGGCGGACCGCTTCGTCAGGGACATGGCCAGCCGGAAGATCCGGTTCATCGCCAACGAGCCCGACCGACGGGACAAGGCCGAGTACCGCGAGAAGATCGAGCAGATCCTCCAGGACAACGACATCCCGATCCAGGAGGACTTCGTCTTCGTCGAGGTCACGGTCACGGACCCGTCCGAGTTCGAGGCGGGCCTGAACGTCCGCGGCGAGGTGCTGCACAACCGCTACCGCGTGCTGACCCTGGAGTCCGCCTCCATCCCCAACGCACTGGCCGCGCTGCTGCTGCACGTGCGGGACGCCACCGGACGCACCCCGCACATCTACTTCGAGTGGACCGAGGGCAACCCGTTCGCCAACTTCCTGCGCTTCTTCCTCTTCGGCCAGGGCGAGGTCGCCCCGGTCACCCGTGAGGTGCTGCGCGAGGCGGAACCGGACCGCGAACGACGCCCCCGGGTCCACACCGGCTGAGCCGAGCGCGTCGTACCCGTCGGCCGACCCCATGTCACCGGGGCGTGTTCCCGGCCCTATCGTGACGCGTATGCAGTCCTACACAATCGGCCAGGCGGCACGGCTGCTCGGCGTGAGTCCCGACACCGCCCGGCGCTGGGCGGACGCGGGCCGGGTGACCACCCACCGCGACGACAGCGGCCGCCGGCTCATCGACGGGAAGGACCTCGCCGCGTTCTCCGTCGAGCTGGCCCGGCCCGGCAGCGGCGAGGAGGACACCCCGTACACCTCGGTCCGCAACGCCTTCCCCGGCATCGTCACCGCGATCAAGCTCGGCGATGTCGCGGCCCAGGTCGAGATCCAGGCGGGCCCGCACCGCCTGGTCTCCCTGCTCACCCGCGAGGCCGTGGAGGAACTGGGCCTGGAGGTCGGGATGGAGGCCACCGCCCGGGTGAAGTCGACGAACGTGCACATCGACCGGGTCTGAGCGGGCGGTCGACCGGGTCCGAGCGGGCGGCGACCGCACCGGTCGTCCGTGGACGGTGCCGGCGTGCGGTTCACGGAGCCGCCGCCGACCCGGGGCCGGGTGCGGCGGCCATCGGCTGCCGCCAGTCGTAGCCCCCGTCGACGCGTATCGCGCTGATGCCGCTGATGTGCCGGGCCCCGCAGCGGTCCTGCGGCAGGACGAGCTGGGGTCCGGCGCCGTCGAGGGCGTCGTCGTCGATGCTCACCGCGAGCAGCACGGGCGCGTGGGCGAAGTCGGGGTCGATCTCGGCCCAGGACAACAGGGCGTGGTGGCCGTCGGAACCGGTGACGGCGATCAGGAAGCGCAGCCGGTCCTTGCGCCGGACCGGGTCGAATCCGGGACCGGCGTCGGACAGCACGTCGTACAGGCGCGGGCCGCTGAACCGGTGGTACTGCGTACCGCTGGTGGAGCACTCGAAGCGGACCCGGACCCGGTGCTGGGGCCAGCCGAGCAGATCCGGCACGGTCAGACGGGCCGGGCGGGCGAGGTCGCCGGTCAGGGAGAGTTCCGCGAGCGTCACGTGCCACCACCTCCCGCTTGACGGTACCCGGCGAAGGGCACAGCGGAAACGCACATGCCCACCACAACCCGGCATCGCAATAGATCATGCGATGCAACAGGAGACTTACGGCTCGCATATGCGGCAGTATCATCATCGCGGCACGGTCCGAAGGAGGCCGTGGAGGGGCCCACCGGACCCTGCCGTGAAGCAGCCAAGGGAGTAGACCCGTGATGACCCGTCCCGCACGCCGGCTCCGCCGGACCCACCGGACCTTGCAGACGGCCGGTGCGGGCGTTGCCGCGCTGCTGGCACTGAGCGCCTGCTCCTCCTCCGGTTCGGACTCCGACTCGGCCGCCAAGTCCCACTCCTCCACGTCGGCGTCCCCGAAGCTCTCCGGCACGGTGACCGTCTTCGCGGCCGCCTCGCTGAAGGAGAGCTTCACGGCCCTGGGCGAGCAGTTCGAGAAGGAGCACCCGGGTACGAAGGTCACCTTCAGCTTCGGCGGCAGCGACACCCTCGCGGCGAGCATCACCGGCGGCGCCCCCGCCGACGTGTTCGCCGCCGCCAGCCCCAAGACCATGGCGATCGTCACGGACAAGAAGGACGCGGCCACCACGCCCGCCACCTTCGTCCGCAACCAGCTGGAGATCGCGACCCTGCCGGGCAACCCCGACAAGATCGCTTCCCTGAAGGACCTCACCGAGTCCGGCCTGAAGGTCGTCCTGTGCGACAGGACGGTGCCGTGCGGCGCCGCCGCCCAGAAGGCCCTCGACTCCGCCGAGCTCAAGCTCACCCCGGTCTCCTACGAGCAGGACGTCAAGAGCGCCCTGACCAAGGTCGAGCTGAAGGAGGCCGACGCGGCGGTCGTCTACAAGACCGATGTGCACGCCGCGGGTGACAAGGTGGAGGGCGTGGAGTTCCCCGAGTCCGCCGGCGCCGTCAACGACTACCCGATCGCCCTGCTCAAGGACGCCCCCAACGCCGAGGCCGGCAAGGCGTTCATCGCGCTGGTGCAGTCCGCCGAGGGTCGGCGGGTCCTGACCCAGGCCGGGTTCCTGGAGCCGTGATCCCCACCGACGAGGCCGCCGCCGCGGACGACACCCGCCAGGGACGTCCGCGGCGCGGCCGTGTCCGCAACGGGAACCGGGGCATCCCCCTGCCCCTGCTGCTGCCCGCTCTGCTCGGCCTCGCGTTCCTGCTCGTTCCGCTGGTCGCCCTGATCGTCCGGGCGCCCTGGAGCGACATGCCGGGGCAACTGACCGGCCCGGAGGTCTGGCAGGCCCTCCAGCTGTCCCTGCTGTGCGCCACGGCGGCGACCGCGGCGAGTCTCGTCGTGGGCGTCCCGCTGGCCTGGGTACTGGCCCGTACGGACTTTCCCGGCCGGGGCCTCGTACGGGCCCTGGTCACCCTGCCGCTCGTGCTGCCCCCGGTCGTCGGCGGTGTCGCGCTGCTGCTCGCGCTCGGCCGCAACGGGGTCGTCGGACAGTGGCTGGACGCCTGGTTCGGCATCACCCTGCCGTTCACCACGGCGGGCGTCGTCGTCGCGGAGACGTTCGTGGCGATGCCGTTCCTCGTGATCAGCGTGGAGGGCACCCTGCGGGCCGCCGACCCCCGCTACGAGGAGGCGGCCACCACGCTGGGCGCGTCCCGTTTCACCGCGTTCCGCCGGGTCACCCTGCCGCTGATCGCCCCGGGCATCGCGGCGGGCGCCGTGCTCGCCTGGGCCCGCGCCCTCGGCGAGTTCGGTGCGACGATCACCTTCGCGGGCAACTTCCCCGGCCGCACCCAGACCATGCCGCTCGCGGTCTACCTGGCGCTCCAGAGCGACCCGGAGGCGGCGATCGCCCTGAGCCTGGTGCTGCTGGCCGTGTCGATCGCGGTGCTGGCGGGTCTGCGGGACCGTTGGATCACCACGTCATGACACGGCGGCCCCGCCCCGCACCATCCCGCCCCTGCGCCCGCCTCTGCCCCTGCCCCTGCCCCTGCCCCTGCCCCCGACTCTGCCGGACGATTGCCTCATGACCGACCTCGACGCCGACCGGGTCCACCCCTCCCCCGTGGGCACGCACGGCCAGGGCCTCGACGCCCGTCTCGTCGTGGACCGCGGCACGTTCCGCCTGGACGTCGCGCTGACGGCCGCGCCCGGTGACGTCGTCGCCCTGCTCGGCCCCAACGGCGCGGGCAAGACCACGGCCCTGCGCGTACTCGCCGGACTCGTCCCGCCCTCCGGCGGCCATCTGCGCCTCGACGGCGTCCCGCTGGACGGCACGCCCCCCGAGTCCCGCCCGGTCGGCGTGGTCTTCCAGGACTATCTGCTCTTCCCCCACCTGACGGCCCTGGACAACGTGGCCTTCGGCCCGCGCTGCCGGGGCAGCTCCAAGGCGCAGGCCCGCGCCCTGGCCGCGCAGTGGCTGGACCGCATGGGTCTGGCCGACCACGCCGGCGCCAAGCCCCGCCGTCTCTCCGGCGGTCAGGCCCAACGGGTCGCCCTGGCCCGCGCGCTGGCCACCCGCCCGCGCCTGCTGCTCCTGGACGAACCCCTCGCCGCCCTGGACGCCCGTACCAGGCTGGAGGTACGGAGTCGGCTGCGCCGCCATCTGGCCGAGTTCGAGGCCGTCGCCGTGCTGGTCACCCACGATCCGCTCGACGCCATGGTGCTCGCCGACCGGCTGGTCGTCGTCGAGCACGGGCGCGTCGTCCAGGAGGGCGCCCCAACCGACATCGCCCGTCACCCGCGTACCGACTACGTCGCGCAACTGGTCGGCCTGAACCTCCACCGGGGGCGGTCCGACGGGCACACGGTCCGCCTCGACGCGGGCCCCGCCGTCACCACCACCGAGTCCCTGTCGGGCGAGGTCTTCGTGGCGTTCCCGCCGAACGCGGTCACCCTGTACCGGGACCGTCCCACCGGCTCCAGCGCCCGCAATCTGTGGCGCTGCGAGGTCGCGGGCCTGGAGACCCACGGCGACCGGATCCGGGCCGACCTCACCGGCGAACTCGCCATCGCCGCGGACCTCACCACGGTCGCCGCGGCCGAGCTCGATCTGCATCCGGGCGCATCGGTCTGGGCGACGGTGAAGGCGACGCAGACGCACGCGTACCCGGCCTGACGGCCCGACCTGGTTACGGTGGGGCCACCCGAGGCCCAGCGCCCGACGAACCCCACCGTCTGCGAGGCATCCCCCATGAGCCTGAGCATCCGCAACCAGCTTCCCGGCACCGTCACCGCCGTCACCCCGGGCGAGGTCATGGCGACGGTGAGGGTCCGGCTGGCCGGAGGCCAGGACCTCACCGCGGCGATCACCCGGGAGGCCGTCGAGGAGCTCGGCCTGACGACGGGCGCCGCGGTGCACGCCCTGGTGAAGTCCACCGAGGTCGCCCTCGCCACCGGGCCGGTCGAGGGCCTCTCCATCCGCAACCGGCTGCCCGGCACGGTGCGGGACGTCGCCGCCGGCGGCGCCATGGCCACCGTCAAGGTCGCCGTCGACGGTGCCGTGCTGACCGCGGCGATCACCCGGGACTCCGCGGCCGATCTCGGCCTGTCGGCGGGGTCGGCCGTCACCGTGCTGATCAAGTCGACCGAGGTGTCCCTCGCGTCCGTGTGACGCACCAGGGGGCTCCGCCCCCGGCCGCGTCGGCCGGGGG